>CAZRNC010000014.1:0-18326 GCA_964601285.1 uncultured Thermomicrobiales bacterium
ACGATCAGGCTCCGGGGGGAATGCGAGCGGTCCAGTATTTTGACAAATCGCGCATGGAGATCACCAATCCTGCCGGCGACGCCGATTCGATCTGGTACGTGACGAACGGGCTGCTGGTCCGCGAGATGGTGGTCGGCCAGATTCAGACCGGCGATGACAGCTGGGTTCCAGTTGAGCCAGCTATCGTGAATGTCGCCGGCGATTCAAACGATCCCGATGGCCCAACCTACCAGACGATCGGCATGCTCCTTGATGCGACAGCTCCCGAGCCGGGCAGCACCATCACAAGCCGGCTCAGCCGTGATGGCGGCGTCACCAACGACCCCTCGCTGGCGCAATACGCTGTCCTCGCCGGGGAGCCGGTTGCCGAGACCGGCCATGGTGTTGCGTCGGTATTCCTGGAGTTCCTGCGTACCGAAGGCACCATCTTCGAAAACGGCGAACTTCAGACAGACCGGCTCTTCCCGAACACGTTCTATGCCAGCGGTTACCCGATCACCGGCGCATACTGGGCAACAGTCCGCGTCGAGGGCACCCCGGTTGATGTGCTGCTGCAGTGCTTCGAGCGTCGCTGCCTGACCTACACGCCCGGCAACCCGGAAGGCTGGAAAGTTGAGGCCGGCAATGTCGGCCAGCACTACTACACCTGGCGACACGGGGAAATTGCAATGCCGGTAACCGGCGATATCCGGGTGGATGCCATCTTCTACGATCCGGATATCCCCAACGATCGTTCGGGTGAGTTCGTCACGATCCGGAGCTACGATCCCTATCCGGTGAACATGACCGGTTGGGTGCTGATGGATGATGCTCCGTCGGTCAGCTACACATTCCCGGAGTTTGTGCTTCAGCCGGGAGCGACCGTCTACGTCTACAACTGCACCGGAGTTGATACCGCGGAGATGCTGTTCACCGGACGTTGTACTGCATGGTGGAACAACACCCACGATACAGCCTACCTCTATGACGGCAGCGATGTGCTCGTTTCCTCGTTCGGATACTGAGTTTCTGCCGGGATCTATGCCCAAAACCTATCGCGTGGCCCGGCTTATGGGTTCGGCGTCCTTCGTATGATGGAGAGGAGGACGAAGGCGCAACGTAGCGCCCGAATATATAGAAGGCGGGACTAAACCATGCCAAGGAAACGATCCGGCCAGGGCATCCATTCGGACAGCAATGCCGAAAAGCGTGAGGAAATCATCGCGCTGCTCACCAAGGCTTACTGGATGGAAATCGAAACCGTGATGTCCTACATCACCAACTCGGTCAATCCGGATGGCGTCCGTGCCCAGGAGATCATCGAAGCACTGGAGGCTGACATCCAGGAGGAATTGGGCCATGCGCGGCTCTTCGCCCAGCGGATCAAGGAGCTATATGGCGTTGTGCCCGGTTCGATGGAGTTCAAGGCAGAGCAGACGTTCCTTCAGCCGCCAAAGACCCAGACCGATATTGTCCATATCATCAAGGGTGTCATTGAGGCAGAGACTGGCGCGATTGAGCACTACGTCAATGTCATCGAGGCGACTGACGGCGTCGACTGGGTAACCCAGGATATGGTGATCGGTATCCTCCACGACGAAGAGGGTCACCGCCGGCTCTTCGAGGGTTTCCTCCGCGAGTTCGAAGCAGAAGGATTGGCGTAACCCATTGTGTCGCTCCGACGAGGGTGGAATGCGTAATCCCTTGTGTTGATAGTGGGAACGGATTCCTCCTTCGTCGGAAGGACATAGAGAAACTCCTCAACCCTCCATCGCCGGGTAGGGCAGGAGCGGGTCGGGGGCAGGTTCCCCATAGAAGCCACCGGTACGTTCGAATGGGAGAACAGCCGGCAGGGCGTCGTGGTGCGCCGCCGGCAGGAAGAACTCTCTGGTCGTCCGGATTTCCAGGATCTCTTTGGTAAACCTTGCCGATACACCGCCCGGGCCAATCTGGGTGAGATGTTCATTGAACGCAGCAATCTTCTTGTCCGCCACCGGACTGGTATCAACCACAATTGGAATCGCTGACACGGGGAAGCGCAACCGTGAACCATCGCGGAATGACTCCGGAATATCCTCACCGGCCGCTTCCATCAGTTTCACTGTGTAGCGCATGGCATCTGCTGCAAAACAGGCGAAATAGAGCGGCGGGGTGTCACCCGGTTCCAACTGTTCATACATCTTCCGGACTGCTTCATAGACCTTGATGTGATCCGGATGGCCATACCAGCCGGAGGCATCAAAGGTGATCACCAGATCCGGCTGCTCGGCATCCAGCACTTCCCGAAAGCGCCGGGCAGCTTCGTCGAGATCGGCCTGGTGCAACGATTCCGGGTGGTCGTTCTCCGGAGTGCCGGCCATGCCGGAATCGCGATAGTGGAGCAGAACCGGCTCGAGGATGCCAAGTTGCCGGCAGGCCGCCCGCAACTCCTCGACCCGTAGCTCGTTCAACCGCTCGGTATCGTTAGCATCAATCCGGTTTAGTCCACTGTCGCCATCAGTCGCACAGACCACCCGAATGTGGTGTCCGTCGTTGGCATAGAGGGCAAGCGTGCCGCCGATGCCAAAGGTTTCATCATCAGGATGCGCAAAATACGCCAGAATACGTGCCATCTATCTTCCCTGCCCTTTCACAAGTCTCCAGTTTTATACCACCCTGCGGTTCGAGCCGGGCTACACTTGGTTTCGCAGGGACGACTTGCATGCGCCCTCATATGAAAGGTATTGCCAATGTCTGCACGACCAACCGCTGGCCAGGCTGCACCGGGATTCTCCTTGCCGGATGCTGAAAACAATGTCGTTAGCCTCGACGACCTGCAAGGCAAGCCGGTCATCCTCTACTTCTACCCGAAAGACGATACTCCCGGTTGCACCAAGGAAGCCTGCAGCTTCCGCGATTACTACACCGAGATCCAGAATGCTGGTGCTGTGCTCTATGGCGCAAGCCCTGACAGTCCGGAGAGTCACCAGGCGTTCATCGAGAAATACAACCTGAACTTCCCGTTGCTGTCGGACGAGGACAAGTCGGCGGCAGAAGCCTACGGAGTCTGGGTGGAGCGCGAACGCAACGGCGAGAAGTCGATGGGAATTGCCCGCACAACCTTCGCCATTGACGAGCAGGGCACCATCGCCCATGTCTGGGAAAACGTCACGCCCGACGATCACGGCGAGGAAATTCTCGCCTGGTTGAACGAGCGCGGCTAGTTCAGACGGCTGGCGCGATAGAGCAATCTCTATCACCAACAACACATATAGCAATGTCTGGGCAAGATTAGACAGTATTCGACCGTTCTTGTGCTAGACTTCACAAGCAATTGGGCGGAACGTTCGGGGGAACGTGTCCCGGCAATGTGCTGGAGACCGGTTCGCCCTTTTTTTCAGGTAATGCCCATCCATCGAAGTCATCAGAGGGAGATCGAGAAGCGTATGGTGGGTTCAGCTCCAGCAGTACCGGCGGGTGGAGGCAAGATCACGCTCGGCATTCCGAAAGAGACCGTCCCGAATGAAACACGGGTCGCCCTCGTTCCGGATGCAGTCAAGCGCCTTGCAAAAACGGTCAATGTCCTCGTTGAAACCGGGGCCGGCACCCTTTCATCCTATACCGACGAAGCCTATGTTGATGCCGGCGCAACGATCGTGCCGGGCGCGGCAGAACTCTATTCCCAGGCGTCCCTCATCCTGAAAGTTCAGAAACCGGAACCAGCGGAAGTTGCACTCATCCAGCCAGACGCTGGACTGATTGCCCTGCTCCAGCCGCTCGTCAACACCGACCTGGTCAAACAGCTGGCAGATGGCAACGTTACCGCGCTCAGCATGGACGCCATCCCGCGTATCACCCGCGCCCAGTCGATGGACGCGCTCTCTTCGATGAGCACTGTCGCCGGCTACAAGGCCGTTCTGCTGGCAGCCGATTTCCTGCCGAAGTTCTTCCCGATGTTGATGACCGCAGCCGGAACGATTGCTCCGGCAAAGGTGCTGATCATCGGTGCCGGTGTTGCCGGCCTTCAGGCGATTGCAACCGCTCGCCGGCTCGGCGCAGTGGTAGAAGCCTACGACACGCGGCCGGTAGTGAAGGAACAGGTAGAGAGCCTCGGCGGCAAGTTTGTCGAGGTCGATATGACCGGCCTCGAAAGCGACACTCAGGATGCCGGTGGCTATGCCCGCGAAGCATCGCCGGAACTCTTGCGACGCCAGCAGGAAACCATGTCCAACCGTGCTATCCGATCAGATGTCATCATTACAACGGCGCTGGTTCCGGGCCGGCCCGCACCAAAACTGATCGACGCCGAAACCGTGCGGCAGATGCAGCCAGGCACGGTCATTGTCGATCTGGCAGCCGAAACTGGTGGCAACTGCGAGTTGACGGTTCCGGGCGAAGTTGTCCAGCGCGAGGGAGTCACCATTGTCGGACTGACAAACCTTCCGGCAATGATCCCGTTCCACGCCAGCCAACTCTATTCCAAAAATATCGAAAATCTTCTTGCCTTGATGATTAGCAAGGAAGGCGAGCTTGAACTCGACTTCAACGACGAAATCATCAAGGGGACTGTCATTACACGTGGTGGGGATGTCATTCACGAGGCAACCAGAGAGCGGGTACAAGCAGCAAGCTCGTAGCCGGGTCAGACTCTGCCGGCCAAGGGATGAATTGTTCGTGGGGGGTGGAAGACACAACATATGGATACTGAAATAGTCTTGGGCGCATATGTGCTCGTCCTGGCAGTCCTGCTGGGATTGGAATTGATCGGCAAAGTACCGGGCACACTGCACACACCATTGATGTCCGCCACGAACGCCATCCACGGCATTGTGGTCCTTGGCGCGATGATTGTGCTTGGTCATGCTGAAGACTGGTGGTTACAGGCCGTAGGGTTTGTCGCCGTTGTCGCTGGCGCAGCCAATGTCTTTGGCGGATTTGTTGTGACCGACCGCATGCTTGAAATGTTCAAGCGCAAGCCCGACGCTGGTCGATAGGAGCAGATAGACGCATGTTCGACACTTTTGACCTGCGCGACGCCTACATTGATGTCTCCTATTTGATTGCCGCAATCTGTTTCGTCTTCGGTCTGAAGATGCTTTCAACGCCGGCTACCGCCCGCCGGGGCAACCAGCTTGCTGCCGTCGGGATGCTCATTGCAGTAATCGCCACCTTCTTCATTCGTGTAGACCACAACGGCGTGATGCGTGGCATGGAGATGACCAACGTCATCCTGATTGTGGTTGCCATCGCCATCGGTGCTGCGATCTCGATCTACCCATCGCGAACGGTCAAGATGACCTCCATGCCGCAGATGGTTGCCATCTTCAACGGCATGGGTGGTGCGACCGTCGCCCTGGTATCGGTCGGAGAGTTCACCGGCGCAACCCATGATCTGTCGCGGGCCGTGGTGATCTCGATCGTGCTCGGCACGATCATTGGTTCGATTTCGTTTACCGGTTCAATCATCGCATTCCTGAAACTGCAGGAGTTGATTAGCGGCCGGGCGATTACCTATCCCGCCCAACAGGTTGTCAACGCACTCGTCTTCCTTGGAATTCTGGTGCTATCGATCGCCGTCATCGTGCAAATGCAGGGCGATACCTCAACCGCACTGCTCCTGGGCGTCTTCGCCCTTGCACTGCTGATCGGCGCGCTGGTCGTGCTGCCAATCGGTGGCGCAGATATGCCGGTGGTCATCGCCGTCCTGAACTCGTTGACTGGTGTTGCAGCAGCAATTGCCGGTTTCCAGCTCAGCAACCAGGCGTTGATTGTCGCCGGTGCGCTCGTCGGTGCATCTGGTGCGTTCCTGACATTGCTGATGGCACGAGCCATGAACCGCTCTGTCACCAACGTGCTCTTTGGCGCGTTTGGCAGCTCGGCTGCTGCCACCGGTGGTGGCGCGGCGGTCGAGGCACGGCCAATCCGGGCAATTTCTGCAGAAGATGCCGGCATCCCGTTAGCCTATGCGCGGAGCGTCATCATCGTGCCGGGTTATGGTTTGGCCGTTGCCCAGGCGCAGCACACCGTTCGTGAGCTTTCCGAGGAACTTTCCGAACGCGGGGTGGACGTTCGCTACGCCATCCACCCGGTGGCCGGCCGTATGCCGGGCCACATGAACGTGCTGTTGGCTGAGGCGAACGTACCCTACGACGAGCTCTACGAGATGGACGACATCAACGACGATTTCTCCAAGGCAGATGTGGCGCTGGTTATCGGCGCAAACGACGTGACCAACCCGGCTGCCCGGACTGACACCAGCAGCCCAATTTATGGAATGCCGATTCTGAACGTCGATCATGCCCAGAACATCATCGTGTTGAAACGTGGAATGGCCGCAGGCTTCGCCGGCATTGAGAACGAACTCTTCCACGATCCGAAAACATCAATGCTGTTCGGCGATGCCAAGGACTCGCTTGCCCAGCTCATCGCTGCTGTGAAATCCGCATAACGGGCAACAACCAGCAACATCGTATCGGGGGAGAGACGATCTCTCCCCCGACTCGAACGAACTACCTGCCGTATGGCAGGATCCTGATATCTGGTGCCTCGCAACCGACCTCAGGGGAATGGGGCTGAAACCGCAATCCGCGCCGGCCAACCCGGCAAACATTCAGCAGGAAATCTGTTCGACAACATGTTCATGCCGGATGCACAACCGGCTGAACCGTCGAATCAGAGTATGGACAGGCATGGCGATCCGGTAGCGAGGGTAGAGTATGGAATTGGTTGCGGTTGTACTGGCGGGATTTGTGGTGGCATGCATTGCCCCATGGGTTGTCCGCGCGCTCCGCAACTATGCTGGTTGGGTTCTGGCACTCGTCCCGCTCGGCATCACCATCTATCTTGCCTCGCTCATCAACGACGTTTCTGACGGCGAACCAATCCGCACCAGCCATGACTGGGTTCCCAGCCTCAATCTGAGCTTCAGTTTCTCGGTCGACGGCCTCAGCTTGCTCTTTGCGATGTTGATCAGCGGCATCGGCACGCTGGTGGTGATCTATGCCGGCAGCTATTTGGCAGGCCACCATCAACTGGGCAGGTTCTACTGCTTCCTGCTGATGTTCATGGGTTCGATGCTTGGAATCGTCCTGGCCGACAATGTGCTAACCCTCTTCGTCTTCTGGGAATTGACCAGCATCACCTCGTTCCTGCTGATCGGATTCAACCACCGGGAGAAACGTTCACGGGCCTCGGCAGCCCAGGCATTCATCGTCACTGTCCTTGGCGGGCAGGCGATGCTCGGTGGATTGTTGCTGCTTGGCCACATTACCGGAACCTACCAGATCAGCGAAATTGTCACACAAAGCGCGTTTATCCAGGATCACTCGCTCTACCTGGCTGTGCTGTTCCTGTTGCTCGCCGGAGCGTTTGCAAAATCTGCACAGGTACCGTTGCACTTCTGGTTGCCAAACGCGATGGAAGCACCAACCCCGGTTAGCGCCTATCTGCACTCTGCCACGATGGTGAAAGCTGGTGTCTATCTGCTTGCCCGTTTGCAGCCGGCGCTCGGTGGCACCGACATCTGGCAATGGGTGGTCGGGGGCATCGGTGCAGCAACGATGATTACCGGCGCCGTGCTCGCCTTCCCGCAGTCCGACCTGAAGCGAATGCTGGCCTATTCCACGATCAGTGCGCTCGGCACGCTGGTAATGCTGCTCGGAATTGGAACTGAATATGCCATCGTTGCGGCGATGGTCTTCCTGCTGGTGCATTCACTCTACAAGGCGGCGCTCTTCCTTGTAGCCGGCATCATCGATCACGAAACCGGCACACGAGACATCGCCTTGCTTGGTGGGCTGCGAGCAGCAATGCCGATCACCGCCATCATCGCGCTATTGGCCGCGGTTTCAATGGCCGGCCTGCCGCCGATGTACGGCTTCATCGGCAAGGAACTGATCTACGAGTCATTCGTCCACGATCCCGGGTTCACACTGCTGCTTGTTGCAGTCGTCGCAGTAGTGGCCAATGTCTTTCAGTTGGTTATCGCCGGGATGACCGGTATCGGACCATTCATTGGCGAACGAAAGAGCACCCCCAAGCGGCCACACGAAGCACCGGTAACACTCTGGCTCGCACCGGCTATTCCGGCGGTGCTTGGTATTGTGCTGGGCCTGATTCCAGGCTTCTTTGCCGGACGCCTGATCCAGCCTGCCAGCGAAGCGGTCGCCGGGTTTCCGATTGAAGTGCACCTGTCACTCTGGCACGGCCTGAACCCGGCACTGGCCATGAGCTTTGTTACCGTGGCTATCGGTGTTGGAATCTATCTCCAACGCAACCGGATCCAACCATTTGCCGTGCAGATCTACCAGCGCGGATGGTATGGCAGTGAACGCGCCTACACGTCTGCAATGAGCGGCCTGACCTGGTTCGCCAGGCGATTCAGCCACCTGCTGCAACATGGATACCTGCGCTACTACCTGTTGACGATTATCGGTACGGCCATGATCCTTGCCGGGTATCCGCTGCTGGGGCATGGCGACCTGGTTGGCGGGCTGGACTTCAGTGGCGTGCGGTTCTACGAGTACGTGCTGGCTCTGATGATCGTCTCGGCGGCATTCATGGCAGCGCGCTCCAACTCGCGGTTGGGTGCAGTTGCTGCTCTCGGTGCAGTTGGCTACGGAACATCGGTGGTCTACATCTTCAACGGTGCACCCGACCTCGCGATGACTCAGGTGCTGGTCGAAACGCTGATGGCCATTCTGCTGGTGCTGGTTTTCTACCGGTTGCCGCGCTATGTGAAACGTTCACGCCCGGTGAACCAGGTTCGAGATGCCATAGTCGCGATCTCCGTTGGCGCAATGATGACAACCCTGGTATTGATTACGATCAACCACACCACCGAAAAGCCGCTTACAAACTTCTTCGAACAGGAATCAGCATCGGGCGCTCACAGTCGAAACATCGTCAATGCCATTTTGGTCGACTTCCGTGCCCTGGACACAATGGGCGAAATCACCGTGCTCGCCATCGCAGCAGTCGGGGTCTACGCATTGATGCGTTTGAGGCCGGCCGAGACAGCACATCCACCAGAAAGGGAGCAGGAAGATGATTCGTGAGCCATCCACTCCAATCAATTCCCTGATCCTGCGCACTGCAACCCGGCTGGTGTTTGCATTGATGCTCCTGTTGTCGGTCTTCCTGTTGCTTCGCGGTCACAATGAACCGGGTGGGGGTTTCATTGGCGGACTGGTGGCAGCCATTGCGTTCATTCTCCATAGCATCGCCTTCGACACTGACTCGGCCCGGCGAATGCTGCATATGCCACCCAGGATGCTGATCGCCGTCGGATTACTCGTTGCAGCAGTTGCAGCCATTATCGGCCTGGGTTTTGGTGATCCGATCCTGACCAGTCATTGGGCTGATTTCGATGCCCCGTTGTTCGGACATACCTCTTTGGGTAGCCCACTTATCTTTGATGTCGGAGTGTTTATGGTGGTTATCGGCGTTGTACTCACCATCGTCCTGTCAATTATGGAGAACTGACATGGATACGATTCTGGCATTCGTTATTGGAGCGTTATTCGCGGCAGCAATCTATCTGATGCTGCGGCGCTCGATTGTGAAACTGATTATCGGGCTCTCGCTGATGGGGCAAGCAGTCAACCTGCTGATCTTTACCGCGGGTGGACTCACCCGTGCCCGCCCGCCGCTGGTTCCGGAAGGAGCCTCCGCACCGGTTGCAGGCTCGGCCGACCCGGTTCCGCAAGCGTTGATTCTCACGGCAATCGTTATCAGCTTTGGTGTACTGGCGTTCACCGCGGTTCTGGTGAAACGTGTCTATCAAACCGTCGGAACCGATGACCTTGATGAGATGCGAGACACCGATCAATGAACGTCCTGATGGTACTGCCGCTGTTGATCCCGATGATCACCGCTGCACTCGCGCTACTGGCTTCACGCCAGGCACGGGTGCAACGAGCACTGAGTGTTGTCGGGGCAACAGCGCTGTTTGTATCGTCTGTCGCGCTGCTGAACAACACCTGGACCAACGGCATCCAGGTCGTGCAGGCCGGTAACTGGCCGGCACCATTCGGCATCACGCTGGTTGCCGACCTCTTCAGCGCAACGATGGTCTGCCTGACCGGGTTTATCGGGCTTGCCGTCACCATCTATGCACTCGGTGCAATCGACCGGCGACGGGAGATATTCGGCTTCCACCCGTTGATCCATGTGCTCCTGATGGGTATCTGCGGTGCATTCCTGACCGGCGACATTTTCAACCTCTATGTCTGGTTCGAGGTCTTGCTGATCGCTTCGTTTGTGTTGCTGACCCTGGGCGGAGAACGACCGCAGCTGGAAGGTGCGATCAAGTACGTCACCATCAACCTGCTCTCCTCAACAATCTTCCTGGCGGCAGTCGGTATTCTGTACGGAAAGACCGGCACACTTAACATGGCCGACCTGGCGGTGTTCTTTGCCTCGGGCAATAGCGACGGACTGATGACGGCATTGGCAATGCTCTTCCTGGTGGCATTTGGCATCAAGGCCGCCCTGTTCCCGCTCTTCTTCTGGCTGCCGGCCTCGTATCACACACCGCCGATTGCAACGTCGACGATCTTCGCCGCGCTGCTGACCAAGGTTGGCGTCTATGCGCTGGTGAGGGTCTTTACGCTGATCTTCACCCACGATGTCGATTTCACCCATACACTCATCCTGGTTGGCGCCGGCTTGACGATGCTGGCCGGCGCACTCGGAGCTATCGTCCAGGTCGATTTCAGGCGGCTGCTTTCCTATCTCATCATCGGTGAGATCGGGTTCCTGATGATGGGGTTGGGGTTGTTCACCCAACACGGCCTAACCGGCACGGTCTTTTTCATGGTTCATGCTGTCATCAGTATGGCCGGGCTGTTCCTGCTGAGCGGTTTGACCGGCCGCGTCACCCGGACATTCGACCTGCGCCAGATGGGTGGCCTCTACCAGCACTATCCGCTACTGGCGATCTTGTTCATCATTCCGGGTTTGGGTCTCGCCGGCATGCCGCCAATGGTTGGCTTCTTTGCAAAGGTCACCCTCATCCAGGCAGCAATCGCGAGGGAGTCCTACCTGATTGCCGGCATCGCGTTGTTAACCGGTTGGTTGGTGTTGATCGCAATCATCCGGGTTTGGCGCGAGGCGTTCTGGAAGGATCCACCGGAAGAGGTAGCGGAATTCATTAAGGATCGTGGCGGGTTCAGGGCCAGCCGTGGAAGGATTGCGACACTGGTCATCCCGGTACTGGTGCTTGCTTCGCTCACCCTGATTCTGGGTATCGCCTCAGAATCTGTGTTGGAACTGGCTATGGAAACCAGCGAGCAACTCATGAACCCGAACCTCTATATCGAAGCAGTGTTAGGAGCCCAATAATGAGATCGCTCTTGCTCAATCTCATTCTTGCCATCACCTGGGCAGCAATTACCGGCGACTTTTCCGCCTATAACCTGACACTCGGCTTTTTCCTGGGTTTCGTCATTTTGCTCTTTGCCGACCGTGCCACCGACCAGCGTCAGTACATGACGCTGTTCATCCGGGTGCTGGATTTTGCCATCTTCTTTGTCGCTGATTTTATCCTTGCAAATGTCCGGATGGCCTATGCCGTGCTCTTCCCCTCGCGAACCGTCCGGCCCGGCATCGTCGCCATTCCGCTCGATGCCAAGACCGATGTCGAAATCATGCTGGTAGCCAACCTGATTTCGCTGACACCGGGGACATTCACCATCGACGTCTCAACCGATCGCCGGACGTTATACGTCCACGAGATGTACATTGATGACGTTGAGATGCTGCGGAACGATGTGAAACGTCACTACGAATTTCGATTGCTCAAGGTGCTGCGCTAATGTTTGGTGATTATGAAGTTCTGCCGCTCACGACCAATATCGTATTGGTCATCATGCTGCTCGCCACGATGATCGCCCTCGTCCGGATGGCGCTCGGCCCGGGCCTGCCAGATCGTGTGGTGGCGCTGGATCTCGTCGGCTCGGTCGTCGCCGGCGTCATCGCGGTCTATGCCATCGCTAACAACCAGCCGGTCTTCGTCGACGTTGCCATTGTCATGTCCCTCATCATCTTCCTGGGGACGATTGCGTTCGCCCGCTATCTGGAGAGGCGGATCGTGCGCGATGATTGAAATTGTTGTCTCGATACTGCTGATTATCGGCGCATTGTTCATGCTGATCGCAGCCGTCGGTATTGTGCGGATGCCGGATCTCTATACCCGGATGCACGCTGCCACCAAGAGTTCGACCATGGGCGCAGGCAGCATGTACCTGGCGGTAGCGATCTTCTACGGCGACCTGGAAATCGTCACCCGTGCGATTCTGGTGATGAGCTTCCTCTTTCTGACCATTCCGGTGTCGGCGCATATGATCGCCCGCGCCGCCTATTTCATCGGTGAACCACTTTGGAAGGGGACGGTCATCGACGAGATGCGTGGTGCGTACAATCCAGTCACCCACGAGCTTGCCAGCCGCCGCATCACCGACAACCCCGGCCGCACCAAACTTGCCCAGCTTGAAGACATCCCGCCACCGCCAGACGACCTGTAGCCAACCGGTCAGCTACCACCAGGCTCCCCATGTTGCGGTTACAATGGGTTCATCGCAACAAATGATGAAGGGGGCCAGTCATGACGACCGGTTCGCAACAAGGCAAAACGCGCAGTTCGCGCACCATCGACCAGCCTTTCCACCCGGACGATACCAGTGGGCTCCATTCCTACCCGCCACCGGACAAATGGGATGACTGGGTTGAGCTTGATCCGAAGGCATGGCCGGAAAAAGTCGAGCGACGCTACACCATCGTCCCCACCATCTGCTTCAACTGCGAAGCTGCCTGCGGTTTACTGGCCTACGTCGACAAGGAAACACTCCGCATCCGCAAGCTGGAGGGCAACCCCACTCACCCCGGATCGCGCGGGCGTAACTGCGCCAAGGGGCCGGCAACCGTCAACCAGGTCTACGACCCGGAACGCATCCTCTACCCGATGAAACGCGCCGGCAAACGTGGTGAAGGCAAGTGGGTCCGCACAACATGGGATGAGGCGCTGGACACGATCGCCACGAAGATTCGCACCGCGCTCATCGAACAACGCCCCAAGGAGATCATGTACCACGTCGGCCGTCCCGGCGAGGACGGTTTCATGGAGAAGGTGCTCCAGAGCTGGGGCATTGATGGACATAACTCGCACACAAACGTCTGCTCTGCCGGCGCACGGGCTGGATACGCATTCTGGATGGGTATCGACCGTCCATCGCCGGACCACGCCAACGCCCGGTTTATCCTGCTGATCTCTTCCCATCTGGAAACCGGCCACTATTTCAACCCGCACGCCCAGCGGATTATCGAAGGCAAGTTGAAGGGCACGAAGATCGCCGTCATGGACCCGCGGCTCTCCAACACCGCCTCGATGGCGGACTATTGGATGCCAACCTGGCCGGGTTCTGAAGTGCCCGTGCTGCTGGCCATGGCGAAGGTGATCCTCGACGAAGGTGGCTACGACCGGGAGTTCATCCGGAAGTGGGTCAACTGGGATGCCTATCTGAAAGCCGAACGACCTGATCTCGAACGATCGGTCGACGGCTTCATCCAGGCTCTTCGAGAACTCTACGCCGGCTACACTCCTGAATTCGCCGAAGAGGAGAGTGGTGTGCCGGCGGCCCAGATCGTCGAGATCGCCCGGGAGATCGCCCGGGCCGGCTCAGCATTCTCCACCCACAACTGGCGTGCTGCCGGCGCAGGCAACCTCGGCGGCTGGATGGTCGCCCGTGCGCTCTACCTGCTGAACGTGCTTACCGGCAGCGTTGGCACCGAGGGTGGCACATCGCCAAACGCATGGGACAAGTTCGTCCCGATTCCCTGGAACAAACCCGGTCCTCAGCATGTCTGGAGTGACATCCTCTGGCCGCCGGAATATCCGCTTGCCCACCATGAGATGAGCTTCCTGTTGCCCTATCTGCTCCGCGAAAGGGGAAGGAAGGTCGCAGCCTATTTCACGCGTGTCTACAACCCGGTCTGGACCAACCCGGACGGCTTCGCCTGGATCGAAATGCTGCGTGACGAGACGCAAATCGAACTGCATGCCGCGCTCACACCAACCTGGAACGAGACAACCCACTGGGCCGACTACGTCCTGCCAATGGGCCACGGTCCGGAACGCCACGACAACCAGAGCCAGGAGACCCACAGCAGCCGCTGGTTCGGCTTCCGCCAGCCGGTTGTCCGGGTCGCCATGGAGAGAATGGGCCAGCCGGTCGAATACACCTGGCAGGCGAATCCCGGCGAGGTCTGGGAAGAGGATGAGTTCATGATCGAACTCTCCTGGCGCATCGACCCGGATGGTTCGCTCGGCATCCGCCAGCACTACGAATCGCCCTATCGCCCCGGCGAGAAGATCACCGTTGGGGAGCACTATCAGTGGATGTTCGAAAACACTGTCCCCGGCTTGCCGGAGAAGGCTGCCGAAGAAGGGTTGACTCCGCTGGCCTACATGCGGAAGTACGGTGCGTTCGAGGTCGAAAAGGCCACCTACAACTGGCACGAAAAACCGATCGCAGAGGACCTGCTAACCGGCACTGCGACCGATCCGGAGTCGCATCTGGTCACCAGTGGACTGAATGGTGCGTCCGAGACCGTCGGTGTCAACGTCGATGGCAAGATTCTCGCCGGCTTCCCGACACCATCACGCAAGCTGGAGTTCTATTCGCAGACGCTGGCCGAATGGCAATGGCCGGAATACGCCGTGCCGACTCCAGTGAAGAGCCATGTCCACCCGACCGAAATCAATCGCGAAAGCGGCGAGATGGTGCTGCTGCCAAACTTCCGGCTGCCAACACTGATCCACACCCGCTCGGCTAACGCAAAGTGGCTCAACGAGATCTCCCACACCAACCCTGCCTGGCTGCATCCGGAAGATGCCGTCCGGCTTGCAGTCGTCACCGGCGATCTGTTGCGAATCGAGACCGCCATCGGCCATTTCGTCGCACGGGTTTGGGTAACCGAGGGCATCCGGCCAGGAATCGTCGCCTGCTCGCACCACATCGGACGCTGGCGAATGACAGACCGTGGCCAACTCAACCCGTCGACATCGAGCCTGGTCGAGATCCGCGAGGCAGATGGCACCTTCACGATGCGCCAGTTACAAGGTACCAGCGCCTACGAAAGCAGCGATCCGGACACGGCTCGCGTCTGGTGGCAGGATGGCGGAGTCAACCAGAACCTGACCTTCCCGGTGCAGCCCGACCCGATCAGCGGGCAGCACTGCTGGCTCCAGAAGGTAACCGTTCGCAAAGCCGGGCCGGACGACCGCTACGGCGACATTTCCGTCGACCGGGCGAAAGCCGAGTCGAAATACCACGAGTGGCTCGCCATGACCCGCCCGGCAATCCCCGGCCCCGGCAACCTCCGCCGTCCCCGCTGGCTGCTGCGCCCCTACAAGCCGGCAGCCGAGACATATGTGTTCGAGGAGGCAGATTGACAGGAGGTGGCGACTCCAACCACCCGGATCAATGTTCCCGAAACGGGTTTCGTCAAATGCCAAGGTAAGCGACGTCCTGCGCTGGGCGCGGAAGGTCTATCCCAGCCGCTACCCCACCGCCTCAGCATCCTGACACTCCAGCCGGCAACTGGCCATAACGACATGAACCTACACCGGCTGGTGTACACTCAATAATGGGAACACTTGTTTCCCCTCCGGTAACCGTAGGCAGTGTGCTCGCCTTACCGGAACTCGTCAGATGAACTTCCAGTTTTGTGTATTCCAACAATTCGGATCTGACCCAGAAAGAGGACTGGTGTGATGAACGCCACCAGACAACGGGCCAGAATAACTCCCGCCCTGATCGGGATCTTGCTGCTCTTTGCCGGCATGCTTGGCATGGCCTTGACTCCGGAAACCGGCGCCCAGGGTGCTGGCCGGGATGTCTACGTCGTCGATATCAGCGGCACGATTGACCTCGGGCTCGCGCCATATCTCGATCGGGTGCTGGGTGACGCCAGCAGCGCCAACGCGGCAGCAGTCATTCTGGAAATCAACACCCCCGGTGGACGGCTGGATGCCGCGCTCCAGATGCGCGACAGTCTGCTTGGTTCAAATGTGCCAACCATCGCCTGGGTTAATCGTGATGCGTTCTCGGCCGGCGCGCTGATCGCCATCGCTGCGGAATCAATCTACATGGCCCCCGGCGCCCAGATGGGAGCGGCCACCCCGGTGGACGGTACCGGCGAGACAGCCGACGAGAAGATCGTCTCGGCAGTCCGGGCAACCTTCCGGGCAACCGCTGAACAGCGGGGTCGTAACCCGGCGATCGCTGAAGCGATGGTTGATCCGGCGATTGTTGTTGAAGGGCTCTCCCCGGAAGGTCAGTTGATCACGTTGACCACCAACGAGGCACTTGAATGGGGCTATGCTGACGGTTCGGCAGTAACCATCGATGAGATTCTGGCTGAGATGGGCCTTGAGGGCGCCAACATCATCCATACCTCGCCCGGCTGGGCAGAAGCGATTGTTCGCTTCCTGACCAATCCGGTCGTTGCCTCGATGCTCTTCTCACTCGGATTCCTGCTGATTCTGGCAGATGTCTTCTCCGGCGGGATCGGCCTGTTGGCCGGCGCTGGCGGGGCGATGATCGCACTCTTCTTCTGGGGCCACTTCATCGTCGGGCTTGCCGGCTGGGAAGGAGTGGTGCTGGTCTTCCTGGGACTGAGTCTGATTGCCGTCGAGATTTTCGTCATACCTGGATTCGGCGTATTCGGCATCGGTGGCATCGTCGCCCTGCTCGGTGGACTCTATCTATCCGCACGTGGGCAGGATTTTGTGACCGAGGCCGATGTCAACCGGGCGCTCTCGATGGTCGCCGGAGGGTTCGCCGTGATGGTCTTCGGCACAGTCGCGATCCTCTTTATGCTACCCAAGGCGACCCGTTTGCAGAGCCTTGTCCTGAATGCCAGCGTCGATATCCCCACACCACCGCCGGAACGTCGCAAACGAGACTTCCGCCGGCTGCTCCGCTCGCCGGTGCCCGATCTTGTCCTGCGTGAAACTGACCGATCCTCGGTTGTTGCCGAAAACGTCGCGAAGGACCAGGCTCGAATTTCGCTGGTTGGCATGCGAGGAATTGCAGCATCGGACCTTCGACCGGGTGGCATTGGCACGATTCAAGGCGAACGGATCGACGTTGTGAGCGAAGGTGACTACATCAAAGCCGGGGAAATCATAGAAGTCGTACTCGATGAACGCTACCGGCGGGTAGTTCGCAGGGTGGAGGGTGACGAAACGCGATCTGATAGCAGCTGATGGATATTGCTCGTAAGGAGGGTTCGTGGACGCATCCGTAATAACGCTCTTGATTGCAGGATTTGGCGCACTCCTGCTGGTTATCTTCTTTCTCTATTTTGTGCCGGTTGGCCTCTGGATCACCGCGATCTTCTCCGGCGTACATGTTGGCATGGGCACGCTGATTGGTATGCGGCTTCGGAAAGTTCCGCCGGCCGATATTGTTCGGCCACTCATCAGTGCAACCAAGGCCGACCTTGATCTGAACATTGGCCCGATGGAAGCACACTATCTCGCCGGTGGCGATGTCGGCCGGGTGGTTCAGGCCCTGATTTCGGCCGACCGTGCCAACATCGACCTGCCCTGGAAACGTGCAACCGCCATCGACCTTGCCGGCCGTAACGTTCTCGAAGCGGTCCAGGTTAGCGTCAATCCGAAAGTCATCCAGACCCCCCGTGTATCCGGTGTCGCCAAGAACGGTATTCAGGTGATCGCCGTCGCACGAGTCACCGTGCGAGCCAACATCGACCGGCTGGTTGGTGGTGCCGGTGAAGAGACGATCATCGCCCGTGTCGGTGAGGGGACCGTCTCCTCAATCGGTTCGGCAGCTGACCACAAGGAAGTGCTTGAAAACCCGGATATGATCTCCCGCGCGGTGCTCGGTCGCGGCCTCGACTCCGGAACAGCATTCGAGATTCTCTCGATTGACATTGCCGACGTGGATGTTGGCCGCAACATCGGTGCAGAACTCCAGACCGACCAGGCCGAAGCAAACAAGAAGATCGCCCAGGCCGAGGCAGAGAAGCGCCGTGCGATGGCCGTCGCCGAAGAGCAGGAAATGCGTGCCAAGCTGGTCGAAGCCGAAGCCGAAGTGCCACGCGCGTTGGCCGATGCCTTCCGCTCCGGAAACCTTGGAGTCATGGACTACTACCGCATGCGGAACATCCAGGCAGACACTGCCATGCGCGATAGCATCTCCGGAGATGCCACCGACCAGCCCGTCTAACCCGCCGATCCGGAAGGGGCGCAACCGATGGATCAGGATGAACTGCGACGGAAAGCCGAACAGGCGATGAAGCGCAGGATTGACGCCAACCCTGGACGGGAGCAACCCTCCAGG
>CAZRNC010000015.1:0-18263 GCA_964601285.1 uncultured Thermomicrobiales bacterium
TCTCGCCGCCGGTGATTCCGTACCGGTCTCTCAACTCGTCGATGAGATCCTGACTACCGCCGACAAAACAGGCAGTACCGTGGCAGAGCAGCATGAAATGGTTGCCTGGCTGTTCGGTGCGGAAATCGGCATAGAAAGTGAGTAGACCGTATATGCGGTTCTCGGTTACTCCCAGGTGGTCGGCAACCATCCGGGTGGCCCAGAGTGGGACCCAACCCAGTATATGTTGCACGTCCTGGAGCGCTCCGAGAATCTGCTCCTGGGCTTCTTCATGGTCGCGTGGGTGATACTGCGCGTCAAGCAATGCCTTGACACGTACGGCATCGGCCTCGTTGACCTGCACTTGCTGAACCAACGTTTGGTTTCCCCCTCCGCGTCGGTGACCCGGTTCGGCCGGACCGGGAGGTCAACAGCCTGTGTGAACGGAGTCACGAACTCCTGCTGCGAGTATAGCAAGGCAATATGGGACTCACAATGCGGAACGGGCCTGCACGGGGTGGATCAGGCGTTTGTTCGCGCTGCGTCACATGCCTTGCGGATGCGTTCTTTCAGGTCGCTTGGGGTTCTGATCTCGTGGCATGCGGAATGAACTCGGGTAAGCACATTCTCTTCGAACCTGAAATGATCGTCGCAGTGCTGGCAATTGGTGAGGTGATCCCGGACTTCCTGGGCCTCGTCCTCGCTCAGCTGTCGATCCAGGTAGCCATAGAGTTTTTCGATTGTGTCTTTGCAGTTAAGCATGATCGGCGAGTTCCTTGATGTATCCGGACTGAACTGCGAAATCGTAAAGCAGGCTCTGGAGCCGACGGCGTGCGCGATAAAGTCGCGACATGACCGTTCCGATCGGAACATCCAGAATCTCGGCAATTTCCCGATAGGTGAAACCTTCAACATCTGCCAGCAACACGACATGTCTGAAATCGTCGGACAGTGAATCCAGCGACTGCAGGACATCATCGGCGGTGATCTGGCTCAACACAACATCTTCCGGCCGTTCGCTTGCCGGCTGGATGCCTGAATCGATCAGGTGGTCATAGAGATAGAAATCCTCGATGTCATCCAGCGAAGAGTTCACCGGCCGGCGCGATCGTTTGCGGTAGTCGTTGATATACGCGTTCGTCATGATCCGAAACAACCAGGCTCGCAGGTTGGTCCCATCGCGATACTGATCCAGAGCGCGAAATGCCCGAAGATAGGCTTCCTGCACAAGATCCTCGGCGTCACTCTGGTTGCGGGTCATCCGCAATGCCGTCCGGTAGAGTGCATCGATATGCGAAAGCGCTTCCGCTTCGAGCCGTTCGCGAACCTCAGGAGTATGTCCCTGGCGCTCTACCACCGGCATGGTATCCATCTCTGTAGAACAACATGACATGTCCGGCTATTCCCTACCCTGTCGTCTACGACAGCTTTATGCTGGCAGCCCGGCCCGCAGCGTTGCGGATGCTACCCGGATTTCGGCTTTCCAAAATCGTCCAGGTCGAGTGAATCAATGAAGTCCTTGAACACCGATAGGTTCTCGACGTCGACACCCTCCTGAAGGTGCGCGCCAGACGAACCGCCGCCGGAGGTTTCATCATCATCTTCCGACAGGTGGACACCGGCCTTCTCCATGACGCTTTCATCCACGTGAATCGGAATCTTGGCACGGACGGCAAGCGCGATGGCGTCTGACGGCCGAGAATCGATCGTCACTTCGCTTCCCTGATGTACCAGGACGATACGGGAGTAGAAGACATCCTGGTCAAGGCTGGAAACAA
Organism: uncultured Thermomicrobiales bacterium; assembly: GCA_964601285.1. Taxonomy (GTDB): domain Bacteria; phylum Chloroflexota; class Chloroflexia; order Thermomicrobiales; family CFX8; genus CAYWXR01. Next base: position 1,758 of record CAZRNC010000015.1, read on the forward strand.
CGATGCGACTTACTGTCGCGCCCAACTCTTCGATCACGTTGGTCAGCAGGTCGTATGGCAACGGACGTGCCGAGCCGACGCCTTGCAAGACCATTGCGATCGCCTCTGCCTCAAACGGCCCGATCCAGATCGGCAGATGCCGGTCACCTTCCACCTCACGGAGAATGACGACGCGGTGTTGGGTCACGAGGCTTACACGAATGCTCTCGACGACCGTTTCAATCATCTACAGCTACCTTCCCGAAGCAGGCGGAACAGTTTGGTTTCGGTTGAGGACGCAGATCCGGAACGCCGCCAGCATTCCGATTGTACCGGGTCTGTGGAGAATGATACAGATACAACTGGCAGTTACGGGTTATAGAGCGGTGTTTCCAGAATGCCTACCCTGCTGGAGGGCCAGTATCCGATCCACGCCTTGCCAATGATGGTGTCTTCTGAAACTGGTCCGAAACTACGCGAATCGGTCGAATTATTCCGATTGTCTCCCAGCACAAAGAAATGACCATCTGGAACCACAACCTCGCGGAATGGATCGCCATTCGGCCAGGATGTTGCGACACCGTTCAGGTATGGCTCATCAAGGATCACGCCATTCACGATGACTGCACCATCACGGATGGCCACGGTATCTCCGGGTACGCCGATGATCCGCTTGATATACGGCTTGGTTGCGCCATTGACCGGGGGGTTGAAGACGACAATGTCGCCGCGCTGCGGTGGATGCAGCACATAGACGACTCGTTCACCGTCGATGTCAACCAGCGGCAGATAGTTCAGGATGCTATTGACATCGAAGCTCCGGTACATCTGCCGGTTGACCAGCAGCATTTCTCCGTGGTCCAGCGTCGGCTCCATCGAAAGCCCGTCAACCCGGAAATTCAACACTACCGAGCGAACCGCCACGAAAATGAACAGCGCAAGAACCAGCGTTTCAGTGATTTCCCAGATCAATCCGGGGCGTGATTGTTCGGAAGTCTGTGTAGGTTCATCCGGATCCGTGAATGGATCGATTGTCTCGTCCGTTTCAATGGATTTGAGCTCCGGGTGGGGAGACGCGCTGGTTGCATGTTGACCGGTTAGGCTATCCGGCCGGGGTTCGACGCGGTCTGACGGGACCATTCACTCTCCGATACGCAGTGGACCGGCGTGATTCCGGCCATTAGTGAGTATACATTTCCAGATAGCTGGGTATTTGGTACTTTGTCGGGATACGACGACGTTTGCTGGCGGACTATCCTCTGCAACATGTGCAGTTTGACAGTCGCCAATTCAATCCAGAATGCCCATGGGTGGTCACGGGAGGCGCTAGCGTGAGCTCTGCGGCTAATTCTCGCCGGGATAACACACGCGTCACATCGGGTGGCGGGGCGTCCCGTGCACCGCGGATCCTCCCGGCCGGCACCATCCTTGAAGGGCGCTACGAGATCCAGCGGGTTGCCGGCCGTGGTGGCATGAGCACGGTCTACGCTGCACGTGACCTTCGTTTCGGGCAGGTCGAACGGCTCTGTGCAGTCAAGGAGATGGGCGACAACGAGCCAGATCCCGGCACCCGGGCGTTGAGCCTGGTCAACTTCGAGCGCGAGTCGGCCCTGCTTGCAACGATCACCCATCCGTCGGTTCCCAAGATTTATGACTACTTCGCCGATGGCGGCATGATCTATCTCGTCCTTGAATTTGTTGATGGCGATGATCTTGAGCGTGCGCTTTCAAAGCGCAAGAGTCCGTTCCCGGAAGCATCCATTGTCAAATGGGCAATTCAGATTTGTGATGTTCTGGAGATGCTTCATGCCTATCAGCCGGCACCGATCATCTTTCGTGATCTGAAACCGTCGAACATTATGTTGCGTTTGTCTGGCAATATCGCCTTGATCGACTTTGGCATTGCGCGGACGTTTCAGGCATCCCAGCGCGGCACGATGATCGGAACCGAAGGGTACGCTCCGCCTGAACAGTATCGCGGTCTTGCTGACGCCCGAGGAGACATCTACGCGCTTGGGGCGACGCTTCATCATCTGATTACGAACAACGATCCGCGGCATCAGACCCCGTTCACCTTTCATGAGCGGCCGGTCCAGTCGTTGAACCCATCGGCCAGTGACGCATTCTCGGACATCGTTTCCAAAATGGTCTCGTACCATCCGGACCAGCGCTATCAGACGGCAACTGAAGTCCGGCAGGCGCTGGAGGCGCTCCAACAGCCACGGCATGAACCACAGGATCCACTGCCGATTGACCTATCGCTGATTCCGACATCGCCGCAAACGACCGCATTGCGGCCACCGCCACAGCCTCCCCCGGTCTATGACGACGAACCGCGCAGACTTGACCGCAGGCGACCAGCACGCCGGAAGGTTGTACGGCGCCGGGTGGAGCAGGACCAGCCCGGAGAACGTGTCGCCTGGGCCGTCGCGACCGGCGATGAAGTTCGCGGTACGGCGTCGTTCGACGGCGAAAGCGTCTACATCGGTTCCTACGATCGACGCCTCTATTGCCTCTCGCCGGATAGCGGTGCAGTCCGCTGGCGATTCGAAACTGGGCGTGGAGTCGTGGCTCGCCCGGCGGCACAGGGCGAGCGAGTGGTCTTCGGTTCCGAGGATAGCGCTGTCTACTGCCTCGATGTTCGGTCCGGAGCGATCCTCTGGCAGCATCGCACCAGCATGCCGGTCCGCTCGTCGAGTACTGTCGACCAGGGTCGGGTGATCGTTGGTTCGGACGATGGGTTTGTGTACTGCTTCGACATCGAGACTGGCGAGGTCATTTGGCGTCAACGCACCTGGGGCGCGGTGCGCTCTACGCCAATCCTGCGCGACCAACTGGTGCTGATCGGCGCTGATGACGGTAACCTCTACGCGCTGAATCGTGAAACCGGGGCGTCTGTCTGGCGGCGACCTGCGGGTGGGGCTGTGCAGTCCGAGCCGGCAGGAACGAACAAGGTGATTGTTACCACGTCGCGAAACGGCACGGTCGCTGCCTTCGACCGGGATTCGGGCCAGCGGCGATGGACCTATCAAGCCAGTGGACCGGTCATCTCTTCACCGCGCATCGAACAGAACATCGTCGTCTTCGGTGTCGCTGACGGTGCCCTGGTTGGGCTGTCACTGGATGATGGGCAACAGGTCTGGGTTCAACGCTACGCCAACCAGATTACCTCGACTCCGTTGCTGGGCAGTTCGACCGGATACATTGGCACGATTGACGGTGCCTGTGTGGCGTTTGCGATTGATTCCGGGGAGCTTGTCTGGCGGTATGACGTTGGTGGAGCCATTGTCTCATCGCCGTGTCTGGCTGGCCGGGTGCTGGTCGTTGGATCGACCGATCACCGGGTGTATGGCATTGCGCTCGCAGATTGGGAACTGCAGGAACTGCAAAACGAGAATGGGAGCAACTAACCGTGCGAGCACTGGTTCATGTCACCAATGAAGATCCGATCATGTGCGATCTGGACTCGATGCCGAATCCCACTGATGTCTATCTCCGGATTCGGAATCCTCGCAAGCGGGATGGCAAGCCGTTCGATCTGCTTGCCGAAGACGCGACCAGTTTCCTCTATCCCTGGACGCGGATCACGTTCGTGGAGCTGTTCGAAGAAGATGCCACCCGCGAAAGCATCGTTGGCTTCTTCCGGGAGTCGGGTTCCGACTGATTCCGGGACGACCGTTTACCCAGCCTCAGCAAACACAATGCACGATGGGCTGCCGGTCTCGATGATCTTGCCAGTGCATTTTGGCAAGCCACTCTCAGCATCGATCTGCATCTCAACGATGGTGTGGCTTCCCTGGTTGCCAACAAGGAGTTTCGTGCCATCCGGCGTGATCGTGAAAAAGCGCGGGACGCTTCCACCGGTCGGCTCCCATCCAATCGCCCGGAGTTTTCCGCTTTCCTGATCAACCGCAAATGTCGCGATGCTGTTGTGCCCTCTATTCGAGACATACAGGAACTCGCCAGATGCCGACATCTCGATCTCCGAGCCGGTGTTTGCGATCGGAAAACCGGCTGGTAGCGTTGAAACGAGCTGAAGCAGGTCCAGACGCCCGGCAGGTGCGTCGTAGGCGTAGACCGAGACTGTTGAATCCAGTTCATTGACGACGTAGCAGTACCGGTTGTCGCTGCTGAACGCTGCGTGACGCGGCCCAGCACCGGGCCGAGCGACTGCTGGTTCGCCAACCTCTTCCAACTTGCCGGTGCTGGCATCCATCCGGTAGATGAAGGTCCTGTCCAGGCCTTTGTCGGGGACGATGATGTTGGTTCCGGCAGCATCGAATGGACAGTGATGGGCGTGAGGGCTGGTCTGCTCCTTCAGGTGAGGGCCATGCTGACCAGTTTGACTGACGAGGTCTCCAGTTTCGCCGAGACTGCCATCGTCAAGCACTGCAACCGATGCGAGCGACCCGGATGTGTAGTTCGCGACCGCCAGCCAGCGCCCGCTGGTATCAAAGTCGAGATGCACAGGATTGGCTCCTCCGGAGTCAACCGAGTTGATGAATGTGAGATGCCCGGTTTTCGGGTTACGACTAAAGCTGCTTACCGCGTGGTTGAAGTCGCCCCCGTGAACTGCGTACAGGAATCGGTGGTCGCGAGAGAGTGTCAGAAACGATGGATTTGGCTGGTCGTCGAGCAATTGAATCTGATCCCAGTCACCGGTTGCAGGGTCAATAGACCAGACAGAAATGCCTGCCCCTGCCCCATCACGGTCGGGTGTGGTGTAGCAGCCAACATAGGCAATCACGGGCACCGTCTCTCATTCCTGATGTGTGCAACGCAAAGGCCCCCGGAACACAGTGTTCCGGGGGCCTTTAGCAAGCCATTGGCGAAGCGAAGAACCTAGAGTTCTTCCTTTGCCGGGGTTGTGGTGGCAGCAGTGTCACTGCCCTTGTCAAGGTCTTTTGTGGAATCCCGGAATTCGCGGATACCCTGTCCGATTGCTCCACCGATCTCTGGCAATTTGCCAGCACCGAAGATCACAATCACGATAACGAGGATAATCGCCAGTTCCCATGGTCCGAGTGGCATTGTCTATTCTCCTCAGACTCGTTCGTCGGTGCCGGTGGCGACGGTGTTTGTGTCAGGAGCCTTGGCTTCGGCTTCCTTTTTTGCTGCTTCGTCTTCTTCTGGCGTTGTCGCGCTCTGCCGGAATTCGCGGATACCCTGGCCGAGTGCTCCACCGATCTGCGGCAGTTTGCCAACGCCGAAGATGATGACCACAATCACCAGAATAATTGCGAGTTCCCATGGTCCAATAGGCAAGTCAGTACTCCTGTTCGACTGTGTTGTCTTCCCACGGCGTGGAGTATACCCTAGCCGCGTTTGGATCAACCACAACTAGCCAACGAGCTAGAGCATCACTGTTGACGCAATTGATATGAGGACGAAGAAGATTGCTGCGCCAATCGCGAAGTTGAACAGCGTCTTCTCAATGCCGCGGCGTGTGCGGTAAATTGATCCCGAATCACCACCAAAGGCACTCCCGAGACCACCCGAGCGGTTCTGGGTGAGGACAATCATCACCAGAACAATCGCCGATATGATCTGCGCGATATACAGCGCTGTTTCCACCGAATCTCCCAACCAATCCAGACTACAGATGCGAAAGCCGTCAGGCTATGTTCAAGTCCCTGCAGCGGCTTCCACGATGGCACGGAAGGATTGCACATTCAGGCTCGCTCCGCCAACCAGCCCACCATCGATATCTGCCTGCCTGAGTAAATCCCCGGCGTTCTCCGGGGTTACGCTGCCACCATAAAGTACCCGTACATTGGCGCCAGCGTCACCATAAAGCCCGACGAGTTCGCTGCGGACATATCCGCACATGTTCTGGGCATCTTCCGGAGAGGCAGAAACTCCGGTACCAATAGCCCAGACCGGCTCGTAGGCGACGACGATGGAGCCTAGTTCGTCAACGCCGGTGCCGGCAAGTCCGGCAACCAACTGTCGCTTGACGACCGCTTCAGCATCGCCTGCTTCCCGTTCGGAAAGCGTCTCACCGACGCAGAGCACCGCCCGCATGCCAGCACCCAGAATGGCCCGGACTTTCTGTCCGACGAGTTCGTCGGATTCGCCAAAGACGTGCCGTCGTTCGCTGTGCCCAGCCATGACATCGGTGCAGATTTCGGCCAGCATCGCAGCCGACACTTCACCGGTGAATGCGCCCTTTGGCTCGGTATAGCAGTTCTGGCCGCCTACCCGCAGGTTGGAGCCTTGTGCTGCATCGGACACCGCTGCTGTCCAGGCCATTGCCGGAAACACCAGCAGCTCCACGGTCGCCGGATCGTGCTCAATCCTGGCAACGGCGTTGCCAAGATCAACAGATTCCTGCCGGCCCAGGTTCATCTTCCAGTTGCCGGCAATGATTGCCGTGCGCGTTCCCACCTCTAATCCTCCAGTGCGGCAATTCCGGGAAGTGACTTGCCTTCCAGGAACTCAAGGGACGCTCCGCCGCCGGTCGATACGTGATCGATCTGGCCGGTTAGCCCAAGTTGTTGCAAGGCGGCGATAGAATCTCCACCACCCACGACCGAAAAACCATTGGCACTCGCCACGGCCTGTGCGACACCACGAGTTCCGGCATCGAACGGTGGAACCTCGAAGACACCCATCGGGCCATTCCAGACGATGGTGCCGGCGCCCGCGATTCGTTCGTTGAACAGTTTCACGGTTTCCGGCCCGATATCCAGGATCATCCGGTCGCCGGCGGGTTCGGTCGCAGATTGGGTGCTCGCCGTATCCGGCGCATCCAATCCGGATGCCAGCTGAACATCGACCGGGATGAGCAGATCCACTCCCCGTTCCGATGCTTTCCGGACGAGATCGCTTGCCAGCTCCAGCAGGTCAGGCTCGACCAGTGACTTGCCGATATCCGTTCCGGATGCAGCAAGGAAGGTGTTGGCCATTCCACCACCGATCAGGATGGCGTCTGCCTTGCCGAGAAACGATTCGATGACTCCGATCTTGTCGGAGACTTTGGCCCCGCCCAGAATCACGACCAGAGGTTTCGTTGGTCGCTCAAGGACAGTAGTCAGAGCGTCAACTTCCGCTGCCATCAGCAACCCGGCAGCCGAAGGGAGAATCCCGGCGACTGCCGCAGTCGATGCATGTGCCCGGTGAGCAGCGCCGAATGCGTCATTCACATAGACATTCGCCAGGTTGGCCAGCCGGCCAGCGAGTTCCGGATCGTTCTTCTCTTCGCCTGCTTCGAACCGGAGATTCTCCAGCAACAGCAACTGTCCCGGTTGCAGTTCAGCTGCAAGCGATGTTGCCGAAGGGCCGGCAACATCGCTTGCTAGTGTGACATCCCGTCCGAGCAGTTCAGCCAGCCGATCGGCGGCCGGCCGGAGTGAAAGCTCCGGCCGGACCTGGCCCTTTGGCCGTCCAAGGTGAGAGGCGAGGATGACTGCTGCGCCCTCGTCCAACAGGTGGTTGATGGTTGGCAACGCAGCCACGATGCGGCTGTCGTCACTGATTTCGCCGTCCTGCAAGGGGACGTTGAAATCAACGCGGACGAGCACGCGCTTGCCACGAACATCCAGTGAATCCAGGGTCTTGAGTGTCACCAGCGCCTCCCGTGCCCGTTCTGCTACTTGAGGCCGCTGGTCGCGACCATCAGCGCCATATCGGCGGTGCGGCAGGAGTAGCCCCACTCGTTGTCATACCAGGAAACAACCTTGCCGAGCCGGTCGCCGAGGACCATGGTCGAGAGACCATCGACGATCGACGAGTGCGGGTCTGCCCGGAAGTCGGTTGAAACCAGCGGCTCATCGGTGTAATCGAGGATGCCTTCGAGTGCGCCGTTGGCCTCGGTGATGAACGCGTTGTTGATGCTTTCAACCGTCACATCAGAGTTGAACTCGACCGTCAAGTCAACCAGCGACACGGTCGGTGTCGGAACGCGCAGGGCGAACCCGTCGAATTTGCCCTTGAGTTCCGGCAGTACCAGTGCGACCGCACGGGCTGCGCCCGTGGTCGTCGGGACGATGTTGAGGCCTGCGCTGCGTGCGCGGCGAAGGTCGCTATGCTGGCCGTCGAGCAGCATCTGGTCGCCGGTGTAGGCGTGGATCGTCGTCATGATCGCGTGGTTGATGCCGAAGTAGTTGTGCAGAACCTTGGCGACCGGTGCCAGACAGTTTGTTGTGCAGGATGCATTCGAGATGATGTGGTGGCTGTCGGCATCGTAGGTCTCATCGTTTACGCCCATGACCAGCGTCGCGTCGACGTTGGTGCCCGGCGCGGAGATGATGACCTTCTTGGCGCCGCCGTCAATGTGGGCTTTCGCCTTGTTGCCATCGGTGAAGAACCCGGTGGATTCGATCACGATGTCCACGCCAAGTTCGCCCCAGGGCAGCTTGGCAGGGTCGCGCTCGGCGAAGACCTTGACCGTCAGGTCATCGACCTGCATCTGTCCTTCTTCAGCTTCGATATCAGCATCCCAGATGCCATAGGTCGAGTCATAGCGCAACAAGTGTGCCGCGGTGTTGATGTCCATCAGGTCGTTGATGGCAACGATCTCCAGCGCGCCCTCGTGCTGCTCGTAAATTGCCTTGAATACCTGCCGGCCGATCCGGCCAAATCCGTTGATCCCAACCTTGACTGCCATGGAACTACCCCTTTCCCTTGGAATGTTCCGTCACCCGACGTCGATCACTGTTCGACGTCGTTGCTCCTACTGCCTGCAGCCGCTTGTCCGGCTGCGTCGGGTTGCTACGTTTAGACCGCTTGCTCTTCTGCTGCTTTCCCTCCCCCGTTGCCGCCTTGCCGATCTCGATGAGTTCAACGGCAAGCTTTTCCGGGTCGTGCCTGAGCGGGAACTCCGGGTTGACTACGTCTCGTTCTTCTACCCGCAGCAAGCCCTCATAGTCGCCAATACCATTGTAACGAACTGCCGAGACGCCCCACTCCGGTTTGATGCCGTGCACCGACGGTTCCATGTTGGAATTGACCAGGATTCTGTCGATTGGCAATCCGCCACAATGCTCTTCGAGCGCCCGGATGTGGTCCACAACATTGAAGCCGTCGGTTTCGCCAGGCTGGGTAGCCACGTTGCAAACATATACCCGTTCGCCAGGGGCAAACCGCAGCGCATGGTCAATACCCTGCACGAGCAGATTCGGAATCACGGATGTATAGAGGCTGCCCGGGCCGAGAACAATCAGATCTGCCGAGAGGATCGCCTCGATTGCCGGATCGTATGCTGCTGCGTTGCGCGGCTCGAGGAACACCTTGTCGATGCCGGCTTGTTCCTGAACGATGGTGGTCTCTCCATAGAGAGTACGTCCATCGACCATCTCCGCGGCAACGACGATGTTCTCCAAAGATGAGGGAACGACCGTACCGCGAATGTTCAGCACTCTGGATGACTCAATAATCGCCTGTTCGAAGCTACCGCTGACCTTGGTCATAGCGGTGATAAACAGGTTGCCAAAGGAATGGCCGGAAAGGCCGGAGTCTCCGGAATCGAACCGGTATTGGAACAGCTCGCTGAGCAGCGTCTCCGAATCGGCAAGCGCCACCAGGCAGTTACGTATGTCGCCGGGCGGCGGCATGTTGAACTCGGTTCGCAATCTGCCGGATGACCCGCCATCGTCACCGACCGTCACGATCGCGGTAATCTCGACCGGATGCTTCTTGAGACCACGCAGCAGTGTGGACAATCCGGTGCCGCCACCGATCGCCACAATGCGCAGTTCAGGTTCTGCTGCTCCAAAGCGGTGCGACGCGATCAGGTCGGCCAGGCCACTTTCGCCAGAGCGTTGGTCCATGAACGGGCTGAGGAGTGATTTCGATAATTGAAAGAGTCCGATGAGAATGAAGGCGAACCCTGGGACGATGACAACAATTTCTCGCCACGGGTGCGGAATGAATTGCAGGGTGACAATCTGTACCAGAGAAGTTGTTGAGGCGGGAAACTCGTAGTTGCGGTAAATCCAGGCGAGGCCCATTGCCAAAGCGAGGGAGGTAATGGTGATGCCCATGGAAAGGACGATGATCCAGCGTTTGATCATCATTCCGGGACGCAGCCAGGTCTTGAACTTCATAACCCTTGCTACTCCACCTCCCGAAATGCCACGCCAGGCGGCCTGAGTATAGCATGCATCACCGACCAGTCCGCTCCTGACGCTATGTAAAACAACGTCGCTTCCCCCGGTCCGGAAAGTAGACGAAAACCCCTGCTTGCTGCTATCATTACTGATTGGAACTGATACGCCCGGTAACGAAGTGGGCACCGCCCAACTTCGTTTTTTGTCTCAGGGTCGATACTGACATCTGATGACACCATGGCTAGTGGGTTCGCCATGCCGCGTGCGTTCTTCCTGATCCACGTTACATGCAGTGTCCAATCGATCTGATGACAATCAAGAAGACAAGTGAGGTGTTCGGGTATGAAGAGCGATCTCTATACAGCAATTGCTCAGATTGCCGCGGAACGCGGAATCCCGCGCGAGGCCGTTCTTGAAGCGGTCGAGCAAGCGCTGCGAACGGTGTACAAGAAAGTGTCCGGCACCGACGATTACGTTGAGGTCGCACTAGAGGCGAACACCGGTGCGTATGAAATTACCGGCGTGAAAAAGGTCGCAGAAGAAGTTGAGGACCCGAGCATCGAGATCTCTCTCGAAGAAGCTCGCGCAATCGACCCTGATGCGTATATTGGTAAAGAGTACCGCTTTCCACTGCCGACCCCGGACAACTTCGGACGGATTGCGGCCCAGACTGCGAAGCAGGTCATCCTGCAGCGTATTCGCGATTTCGAGCGCGAGACGGTGTATGAAGAGTTTGCCGACCGTGTCGGTGAAGTCATGAATGGCGTTATCGAACGGGCGGATAGCCGGGCGGTCATCGTCAACCTTGGCAAGGCCGAGGCAGTGATGCCGGCACGTGAGCAGGTTCCGAACGAGCGCTACCGGAACGGGCAGCGGCTCAAGGTGTATCTGCTTGATGTTAACAAGGACCCGCGTGGCCCGCAGCTGATCGTCAGCCGTACGCATGGCGCGCTCATCAAACGGTTGTTCGAACTGGAAGTGCCGGAGATTTTCTCGGGTGCTGTCGAGATCATGGCGATTGCCCGTGAACCGGGCCTTCGCAGCAAGGTTGCCGTGGCTGCTCGTCAGGAAAATGTCGACCCGGTTGGCTCCTGCGTCGGTATTCGCGGTGTTCGAATCCAGAATATTGTCAACGAGCTATACGGTGAAAAGATCGACGTGATCGAATACTCACCGGATACGAACACATTCATTGCCAATGCGCTTTCGCCGGCAAAGCCGATCAGCGTGACGCTGAACGATACCGACAAGGTGGCACGGGTAATCGTGCCAAGCGACCAGATGTCGCTTGCCATCGGAAAAGATGGGCAGAACGCCCGGTTGGCCTACAAGCTCACCGGTTGGCGTATTGATGTGAAAGACCCGGAATCGTTGCGCGATCAGGACGACGAGATTCTGCGACAGGCACGCGCTGCACTTTCCGATATGCCAGATGCCATGCTGCTTGGCGGACGTCAGCCACGGCTGGTCCGACCTGATGGTCTGGTTTCGCTTCGCGAGAAGGACTTCGGGCCGCTGCCAGATGACCTTGTCGGGATGAGCGTTGATGTTGAACTGGTGGGCGATGTCTTGTCGGTCTATTACAACCGAGACATTCGCGCACGGTACGCGTTCGAGACCGGCGAAGAGTTGCCGCTTTACGAAGATATTGTTTCCTGAGCCCGGCCCGCTTTGTGGCCGCAGCAGGACTGGAATTGTGGTGGATATGACTGGTGAAGCACCTGTACGCCCGCGAAAGAAGGCGTCCCGGCCCAGGCACGTTCCACTACGAACCTGCGTCGCCTGTCGCCAAAAGGACGCCAAGCGGCAGTATGTCCGCATCGTGCGCACACCGGAGCAGACGGTTGAAGTTGACCGCACCGGCAAGGCCAACGGGCGGGGTGCGTATCTCTGTGCCCGGCGGTCGTGCTGGGAAAGTGCTCTGGAATGCGGAGCGCTGGCACGGGCGCTTAAAACGACGATAGACCCGGAAACCCGGACGAAGCTTGCCGAGTTCTCGCGCTCGCACTTTCCGCCGGACGACGACACATTCTGATAATGCCGCCGGTGATGCACACCGGTTTGGCTGCCAATGAGGGAGGAACGAGATGAGCGCAAGGAACAGAGGCGGGGCTAACCGCAACCGTCGCCGGGGTGGCCGGCGCGAAGACCGCGGCCGGGGTGAAGGTGGAGTTGCCGTTCAGTCGGCACCAGTTCGACCAGAAGGCCCAGTTGCACTTGGCTCGGTGATGTCCGTCGCCGAGCTTGCTGATGCCTTGATGGTGACACCTATCGAAGTCATCAAGGAGCTGATGGGCCAGGGCATTATGGCCAATATCAACCAGCAGGTGGACTATGAGACCGCCAGCGCGGTTGCCACCGGCCTCGGAATCGAAACCGAACAGCATGTTCCGGAAGTGGTTCAGGCCGCGACCGAAGAGATCGAGAGCCGCCGTGGCGAAGGCTCCACCGATCCGGACGCCGTAACTCGCCCACCGATCGTGACAATCATGGGCCACGTTGACCACGGCAAGACCAAACTGCTCGACACCATCCGGGAGACCCGTGTTGCCGAGGGTGAAGCCGGGGGCATCACCCAGCAGATCGGTGCCTACCAGGTCGAAGTCCAGAAACGGAAGATTACCTTCCTGGATACTCCGGGTCACGAGGCGTTCACTGCCATGCGTGCCCGCGGTGCCCAGGCTACTGATATTGCAGTGCTGGTTGTCGCAGCGGATGACGGCATCATGCCGCAAACTCGTGAGGCAGCCTCGCACGCGAAATCCGCCGGCGTGCCGATCATCGTTGCGATCAACAAGATCGACGTTGAGGGTGCAAACCCGGACCGCATCAAGCAGCAGTTGACCGAAATTGAACTGATTCCCGAAGACTATGGCGGAGATACGCCGGTCGTTGAGGTTTCCGCAAAAGAGAACCTGGGAATTGACGACCTGCTCGAGGTCATCCTGCTGGTTGCTGACATCGGCGAGATGAAGGCAAACCCGAACAAGCCGGCAGTTGGTGTCATCATCGAAGCCCAGATGGACCGTAACCGCGGCGTTTCAGCAACGGTGCTGATCCAGTCTGGCACGCTCAAGGTGCGCGATATTGCCGTCGCCGGTGCAACGTATGGCCGTATCCGTGCCATGTATGACGACCATGGTCGCAAGCTGCGCCGGGCCGAGCCGGCAACACCAGTTGAAGTGTTTGGCCTCTTCGAGTTGCCGCAGGCTGGCGATATCTTCCAGATCGTTGAAGACGAGCGCATCGCCCGCGACATCGCCGAGCAGCGCAGCCGTCAGCAGCAGGCAGAATCGCTGCTACCAACCCGGCTGAAGCTGGACGATATCTACTCTCAGATGCAAGAGGGCGGAACCAAGGAACTGCCGATCGTCCTCAAGGCAGACACCCAGGGTTCACTCGGTGCAGTCCAGAGCAGCCTTGCCAGGCTGAGCGAGCAGACTGACAACGCCAAGATCACCATCGTCCACACCGGAACTGGTGCCATCAACGAATCTGATGTCCATCTCGCAGTTGCATCACGCGGCATCATCATCGGATTCAACGTCCGCCCTGATGCAGCCGCCAAGCGAACCGCTGACAATGACAATGTGGACATCCGCTTCTATGATGTCATCTACCATCTCACCGAAGAAGTAGAGAAGGCGATGAAGGGTCTGCTGGATCCGATCAAGCGCGAGGTCACCGACGGCTATGCCGAGGTGCGCGAGATATTCCGGTTGCCGAACCGTATCGTCGTTGCAGGTATGCACGTGCTGGATGGCAAGATCACCCGAAACTCACGAGTGCGGGTGCTTCGCAATGGCGCGGTGATGGCAGATACGACCGTATCATCGCTCAAGCGCTTCAAGGATGATGTTCGTGAAGTGGCAGCGGGCTACGAGTGTGGCGCGTCCTTCGACGGTTTCAATGAACTGGAAGAAGGCGACCAGATCGAGTTCTACAGAATCGAAGAAGTAGCCCACGCCTAGTAGCGCGGCCAACTTCCGATTGGCCCAGGGAGGGTCGGTCTCGAGCATGAGTTCACGAAGGCGCCGGCAGGTCGGAGATCTGCTGCGTGATGAGATCAGTTTCATCATTCAACGAGGTCTGAAAGACCCGCGTGTTGGATTCGCCAGCATTACGCGGGTAGATGTCAGCGCGGATATACGCTATGCCACGGCATACGTCAGTGTCTTCGGAACGGACGATGAACAGAGCGAATCGCTGGTGGCGTTGAACAACGCCGCCGGCTACATTCGCCATGAACTGGCACCAAAGCTCACGATGCGGAGCATCCCGGTCATCCGGTTTACGTTGGACCGTTCGATGGAGCACGCTGAAAATGTTCAGCGGCTGCTCACCGAGATCAACCTTCCACCGGTTGCGTCCGATCAGGACGATGACGAGAAAGCGCAACCGCGGTGAACGCCGGCGACCGGCAACCGCAATCCCCTTCCAGACACGAGACCGCCGACGACATCGCCGCCCTGGCAGATGCTATCCGGCTGCTCATTACCGGGCATGAACGCATCGCAATTCTGACGCATGCCAACGCTGATGCAGACGCTGCAGCTTCAGCGCTGACGATGCGTGCAATCTGCATCCACCTCGGCAGCACTCCTGTTCTGACCATCACTGGCGACAGCCAGGTTCCCGAGAACCTGATGTTCCTGACCGATGTGTTGCTGCTTACGTCAGATGCCAAACTTCTGGAAGCTGCTGATCTGGTCATTTATGTTGATTGCGCCGAAGCAAGCCGGATTGGATCGCTTTATGAAGAGCACAAGACTTTCCTGAGCGGGCATCCGGCGACGATCAATATTGATCACCATGTGACAAACACCCGGTTTGCCAGCCTGAACTGTGTCATTCCACACGCGGCGGCGACAGCAGAGATCCTCCTGCAAATGTGCCAGCATCTGGATGTACCGATTGATGAGTCCCTTGCTACCTCGCTGCTCGCCGGCATTTATGGCGACACCCTTGGATTGCGGACGCCAAGCACCACCCCATCGACGATGCGTGTTTCGGCAACACTGGTTGAATCTGGCGCGAACATCGACATGGTCGTTGACTGGTTGTTCCGGGTAAAACCCTGGCCGGCGGTCAAGCTCTGGGCAGCTGCCCTGGCACTCGCAGATTGGTCGGGGCCGGTGATCTGGACCTATATCGACCAGGAGACGCTCGAACGGACCAGTTCGGTACCGTCCCAGGCCGAAGGGTTGATCAACTTCCTGGCCGGCACCATCGGCGCGAGGGCTGCAGCGCTGGCGTATCAGGAGACTGATGGCTGGAGAGTCAGCCTCAGGTCTGTCTACGATGATGTTGACGTAGCAGAGCTGGCAAGCGCGCACGGGGGCGGTGGCCATCCACGTGCGGCCGGACTACGGCTTACCGGCGACCATGATACGTTGGTCGAATTTATCAAGGAACTGGGCGACACCATCGCGCAGTTGCCTGCATCTTCCGATGGCTCGCAGGACTGAACCTCACCTTCACGGACTGATCGTTGTCGACAAACCTGCCGGCATCACTTCGCATGACGTCGTTGGTAGAATCCGTCGATTCACTGGCGAACGCCGTGTTGGGCACGCCGGAACGCTCGACCCATTTGCGACCGGACTTGTTCTGGTTGGAGTCGGTCGGGCGACACGCATGTTGCAATACATCCAGGACTCCGACAAGGTCTACCTGGCGCACATCGTTCTTGGCGCAGAAACCGACTCTTGCGATGTTGACGGCAACGTCATCGAGCGGACAATTCCGGAGCGGTGGCCGACCCGGGAAGAAGTTGAAGCGGCGCTTGCCGGGATGGTTGGTTCGATCACCCAGATTCCACCGATCTATTCAGCAATCAAGGTGGACGGGCAACCGCTCTACCGGCAAGCTCGTGCCGGGAAGGACGTTACCGCGCCGCCACGAACTGTTGAAATCCACGCTATCGAGCTGGTTGCCTGGGAACCACCCGACCTGGTGGTTGGAATCCACTGCGGTAAGGGAACCTACATCCGGTCTATCGCTCGCGATCTCGGAACCGCACTCGGGACGTTCGGCTACTGCCACGGCCTCCGAAGGTTGGCAATTGGTCAGTTCAGTACCGAACAGGCATGGACGTTGGACAGCCTTGCTGAACTTGACACATATGAGAACTGGCACGAGGTTGCGCTCCATCCGGACATGGCAGTGCTGAACCAACCGGCAGTCGTGCTGTCCGAGGAGCAGCGGAAGTCGTGGTATTTCGGCCAGACGGTTACAATAGATGTCGCCACTGATCCGGCCGCACCGCTATTGCGCGTGTACGAGCCAGCGGGTCACTTTACCGGCCTGGGGGAGATGACAGACGAGGGAACGCTGCGGCCAGTTTTGGTGTTCCCGGTGATTGATGAGGACAGCGACAGGTGACATCCGGTTCAGCGAACTGGGCCGAGGCTTTTGCCGGCCTTGCCGGTGAGCGGCATGCATTGACGATTGGCAATTTCGACGGTGTTCACCGTGG
>CAZRNC010000016.1:0-17758 GCA_964601285.1 uncultured Thermomicrobiales bacterium
ACGAACGGGACCTCGTTCGCTTACGTGATGGTGCAAAGCGTGTGTTTGAGATCAGTCGGCACCCGGCAATGCAAGCAATTAGCGAGAGCATTTCGCTCTCACGCGGAGTTACCGTTTCAATTCCGATGACGATCGACGACATCAGCAACGACCGGGAGCTCGATGAGTGGATGCGCCTCGCAGTCCGCGATACCTGGCATATCGTTGGAACGTGCCGGATGGGCGCAGCCGATGACCCGCGGACTGTGGTCGACACCGAATGCAAGGTGCTTGGCGTCGAAGGACTCCGGGTGATCGATGGTTCGATCATGCCCGAAGTCCCAAGGGCCAACACCAATTTCACCTGCATGCTGATTGGCGAGCACATGGCGCCGCAACTGCATCGCCGTTCCTAGGCGACTCTACTTCCGGCTGCGGCGACTTGAACGTCTTGTTGGAGGAGGCGCGGGGTTGCCCGATGCGCGTGGCTGGGGCTGTTGCGGCGGAGTTCCACCTTCGATGCGGCCCCACGGCGTGCCGAGCAACGGCAGCAGATAGCGGTCGAGTCCCCAGTAGCCAGCGACTTTCCAGCCAAGCACCAGGAATACGCCCAGACCGAACAGGACAGGGTTGCTGCTGGTTGTGCCGGCCATCATAAAGCTGAAGTTCAAGGTCGTGCCGAAGAATGCGGCAATGCCAGTCAGGCCACCAACGATCAGCCCGAGACCAATCAGAATCTCACCGTATACCACCACCTTGGCAAACCACGTGTACCACTCGTTATCGAGCATGTACTGGATCAGATCGCGGTACCAGTCATAGTAGATCGGAGCCGTGCCCTCTTCCGGAACCTGAACGACGCGCTCCCAGAATCCACGTAACGCCATGCCGGAATCCACCCAGGCATCGTTCTGACTCTTGCCCCAGCCCGAGCTAAACCATTGCCGGCCGACGAAGAACCGCAACGGCATCCAGAACAACGCAAGATAGGTGTTGCCCATCAACAGTTCCCAGACGCGCGGGTCGCGCACCTGTCCGGGCGTTTGGAGCGGCGACGTATCCTGGCGCAAATTCACCCCGGATTCCGGGATGCGCTGCGCCTGCAAATAGCCACAGGCAATGATGATGGCAAGCAGCACGTAGGTAATCAGGGCAGAACTATGCCAGGCATCGGAGTTCCAGAGCGTGGTCAACAGCGCCCGGTCTCCAAAGAACCAGGTCAATGCCAAAAACAGAACGGCCGAAACGGCGGTTAGAATCCAGGTCGTCTGTTTGTTCATGCAACTCCCTCGATGCTACTAATTTCAACGAATGTGCCCTGTCCGATATGAACAGGGTACACGATTCGCATCTGCCATCCTTGCAGCAATGGCACCTTATTCTAGCCATTCCTGCTGAAGACCGCAGGTTTAAACCAGCAGGAATACCAACGTCTCTGGTTGCATCTGAGAGATTGCCCGGTTCAGGAAGGCGGCTCAGCGCGTGGAGCCTCACCATCGCCTGCTGCGACGGCCTCGTTGGCACGCGCGAGGATGGCAGATTCAAGATCAGCTCGAGTGCTGCTGGTCAGTCCCGGACCTCGAAAGACGCGTGCCGCGACATCGTAGTAGATCTGGCCATGCTTGAGCTCGTTGCTGATCCGGGTGGCGGCAGCAAGTGCCATCGGTTCGCCTTTGCGCGTGCCAGCAACGACTTTGCCATTGCTATCAAGCTCAAACTCAAGTTGCAGCCAGCCAGGCAGATCATCGAAATAGATCCGTTCCATTTCGCCCCGGACCTCAAACGTCCCCAGCGCAGCGATCGCTCGATCAAGCTGCTGTTCAGGACTGTCAACAGTCTCAGTCATTTCAGCCTCCTGTTCCAGAAATCGGATACCACGGCATGGATTTCTATCTAATCGCCGCCGTCTCGTCAAGGAACCGGAACCAAAAAGCCGGGACGGTGATGTCCCGGCTGCTGGTCTCATCTGTTCTTGTGGCTAACGGGATGGTGGCGGAGCATTTCCGCCGCCTCCACCACCACCTCCGCCGCCGCCGCCGGGCGGTGGTGCGGGTGGATCGGGCGGGCCGGGTCGGGATGGAAGCTCTTCACAGGCGATGCCGTCGCCATCGAAGTCGAGACCGTCAACGTTGTTCGTTGGCGAGCCACCCTGCTCCTCGAAGTACTCCTGGGCATCCTCCTGGAACAAAAAATCGTGACAGGTTGCACCTCCTGGCCGCGCTTCAAGTTCGGCGCAGATCAGGCCATCCTCATCGACCAGCGCAGTGACATCCACCTGGTCCGAGTCGCTGTAGAGATCGTAGAAGTCTTGCGCGTCATTCTGATATTCGAAGTCAGAGCAGGTGAAGATCTCGACTGGCAGCTGCGGCTCTTCCGGCTCACTGCCGGTATAGCGCCAGTTGAAGTAGTGCCGGCCAACGTTGCCCGCCTCGACCGTCCAACCCTCCGGATTGCCCGGCGTGTAGGTCACACATCGACGCTCGAAGCACTGGAGCAGAACATCCCGCTCAGTTCCGGCAACGACAACTTCAGCCCAGTATGGCTCGGTGATCGGCCGGCCAAGGGCGAAGAGTGGATTTTGGAACAGCGTGCCGGTCACATAGGCACTGTTAGCCCAGATGATGCCGGTCGAGTTCGCGAAGTCAAGGAACGGTTTGGCAATGGCGTGCCCGGTAACGTCGTCAATTTCGGCAACCGTCACGTTGTAGCTGGCATAGGCTTCATCCATCACCACGTTGCCATCGCGATCGACGGTATTGGTGATAATCCAGCCGGCCGTGGTTGCCGGCGCATCCAGCAAGTGCTGGAACGTCGCATAGGTTGGTCCGTTTGGATCATCGCTGTCGCCGGCGACATTTACCTGTGCTGGTGCACGTTCCTCAAACTCTCCGTCGCCAATCTGCATCTGGCCGGAAATGAGTTCGACGACCAGCAAGCCATTTGTGACATACCAGTCAGAGTTGGGATTCGCCCCCGGCTGGGTGATCTCCATCCGGGATTTGTCGAAATACTGCACCAGGCGTTCACCGCCCGGGCTTTCGACATACGCCTCCATGCGCGCCGCACCATACTTGGTCGGCCCCCACACCCACGAGCGGCTGGCGTTGCCGGTGGCAATCGGCCCGTCCGTCCGAGCCCAAACGAGATCGAAATACATTTCATTGGAAGACTGTGCAACAGTCCCTACCGCCGGCGCAATCAACATCACTGCAATGACCAGCGCAACGGCTCTGCGCACGAAGCCCGTCCTTGCTACCATTTTTCCCCCTGCCAGTTCCGTTCCGACGCACTGCCTCGAGCGTTGTACGTACACTATGCTTGCTACCTGCGTATTGTGTCAACCGCCTGAGTCTTGCTATCCGTGTGGTTTCGGGCCATAGCAGGCAGGTACTGAAATCCTGAACAGATGAAACTGTGTCCCGGATCGTCCACCTCGTCTGCCATGACCAATTCACTATGGAAATCTGTTCGCAGGATGCGTAGACTCCCGCAACGTCATCACGTTCCGACCGCAGGTTCGCGCACTCGGGGGCTTTGATTGCAAGCAATTCATGCAAATCCCCGACCGATTGTTGCAATCCTTGGTAACAAGGTGTTGCGAACCGTGGTGGTTGTATATCTGCTAGTGTTGTTGATTTCACTTGCCGGCATAGCCACCCGGCCAATGGATTTCTTCGCTACCTTCTGGCCAGCCAATGCTGTGCTACTGGGATTTTTCATTCGAAAACCAGCGTACGCAACCAGTATCGGCTGGGTCGCTGCATTTCTCGGATATATCACCGCCGACTTCCTGACCGGTGGTGCACTTCGATTTACGATCGTGCTCGCCATCGCGAACCTTGCCGGTGTCGTTCCGGCGTTCTTCATCTTCCAACGGCTGCCAGATCACATCCGTGAAACCAAACAGCCAATGTCGGTTCTGGCGATCCTCTTCATTAGTGTCTGTGGTTCTGCGTCAGCAACCATTGCGGCAGCCCTTCTTGCCAGTGACATGCTCGACGGCACAGCATTCGAAAACGCCATGTTCTGGTTCTGTTCGGAGCTGGCAAACTTCATCGTCATCCTGCCGTTGATGCTCACGTTCCCGAATTGGGTTGACCTCAAGTCGTTGCTCCGGAAACAGATCAACTGGTCCGCAATCACCATCCTGGACATCGCCCCGGCACTTACGTTGATGTTGTCGTTGATTGTCGGACTTGTGGTTGGTGGCCCAGGTTCTATTGCCTTTCCGATTCCTGCCCTGATGTGGTGCGCATTACGCTACCCGGTTTTCCCGACAGCCCTCATGATCATGGTGGTTGGCATCTGGGAGATGCTTGCAATTTCAACCGGATTGGTGAGCATGCAAGATCAGCATCAGGTTGTCCAGATGGATGCAATCATCTCGATCCGGCTTGGTATCGCCCTGATGGCACTCGCGCCCCTGGCCGTCTCGATCATCAACACATCGCGCATCGAGCTGATTGCGCGGCTCGACAGTGCGGCCTATCACGACATGCTTACCGGACTGCCAAACCGCCGGGCATTTATGACCTGGGGGCAGGAGCATATTGTTGCTGCCAGCGAAGCATCTCGCGGGATCGCCGTGTTGATGATCGACCTCGACCGTTTCAAGGACGTCAACGACCGGTTCGGTCACGACGCAGGGGATCAGGTGTTGGTTCATTTTGCAGATACCGCAAGGTCATCGGTGCGAAGTGAAGACCTGCTCTGTCGTTGGGGCGGGGAAGAATTCGCAGTGCTGCTGCTGAATGTCACCCGGGAATCTGCGGAAACGACAGCCCGGAGACTCCTCCGGAATGCAGAAGCCAGCCGTGCCCCCGGCCCAAATGGTCATGATATCTGGATAACGGTCAGCGTCGGGGCAGCCTGGCTCCCCACCGGCCACAACGCCTGTATAGCCACCCTGCTCCGCACCGCCGACGACGCCCTCTACCGCGCCAAAGCCGCCGGCCGCAACCAGTTCATCATTACCGACGCTGAGCCGGCAGCCGAGTATCCGGAATAACCTCGTACAACACAAGACCCTCCCGCCGTAGCGAGAGGGTCTTTATCCTCGTGAGCCGCCAGGGACTCGAACCCCGAACCCACTGATTAAGAGTCAGTTGCTCTGCCATTGAGCTAGCGGCCCATCTGCACCGGATTGCCGGCGCAGGGGAAAGTATAGCGAACTTTCCCGTGTTTGTCAGGGGCTACTCCTCCGGAATCGGCAAGCCGATTTTCGTCTCGATAGGCTCAATCAGCTCGGGAGTGTCGTTGCGGACGTTGCCAACGGCGGTGGTGACCGGGTGCCAGCTCAGGAGCCCATCGTCTGCCGGGTGGAGGAGGTCCGAGGGGTTGGGGCCGGTGAGCCAAGCTTGCCAGTCTTCGGGTTCGAGGATCAACGGCATGCGATCGTGGATGTCATTCATCGGACCACTGGCCGGCGTGGTGAGGATCGCGACCGAGGTCACTTCGTCCTCGTCGCCGGCGTGCCAGGTCTCCCAGATACCACCGAAGGCCAGCATTGTGCCGTCTTCACGGTGGATGAAGTGTGGCAGTTTGCGCTGCCCGGGCCGGGCTTGCCATTCGTAGTAGCCGTCAGCCGGCACCAGACAGCGGCGCTGGCGAAAAGCGTTGCGGAACAGCCGGCTGCTGGCGACACCTTCGGAGCGAGCGTTGATTGGCCGCGGGCCGTCGGTACGACTCTTTGCCCAGGCTGGAGTAAACCCCCAACTGGCACGGTCGAGACTCCGTACCTCACCATCATCACGGACGATGTAGACCGGCGTCGTTGGTGCAACGTTGAATCTCGGCAGATGGTCCTCAATGCGTGAGTCGTGAACCTCAAAGAACTCGAGGATGAATCCCAGCGGCGTTGCGATAACGAAGCGGCCACACATACTGCCCTCTTTCGATGAATGTTCGATTATCTGCCTCGATCATACTGGTTGACGAATGCGAACATTTGTTCTATTCTATCATCAAAGGGCAAAAGCCCACACCTGTTGAGCGCCAGAGCGCCGTTGGTCACCCCGGATCTGCCGGGGTGTCGTGTTTTCCGGAGAATCTGTGCCTGAAAGGCAAGGATGATATGGAATACTGGCCACCCTTTGGCTGTCTGCTGGTTACCCATCTACCGCTGCGGCTCGCGCTCCGGCAGCACCCTGGATTACAGGAAACTCCGGTTGCCATTACAACTCCCGGGCAGCGCGGCACACTGATCGACTGCTCCCGGAGAGCAACCGAGTTCGGCTTGAAGCCGGGGATGCTCGCTCGCGAGGCACAAACACTGTGTCCACAGGTCACCATCCTGCCGGATGATCCGCTTGCTTATGCCGCCGAACACACTGCGCTGATGCAAGCTCTCGCCGACATCTGCCCCACCTTGCAACGCGGCCCGGTGGGCAGGATCAACCTCGATCTGCGCGGGCTCCAACGTCACTACACATCTCCGGATGAACTGGGACAAACGCTGCTTGGCGTTGCCAGAGCCGATCTCAAACCACGGATCAGCATGGCGCCGAGTGTCTTTACGGCCTTCATCGCCGCCAGGGGCACACGGCCCGGTGGTGCCCGCGTTATCACGCCGGAGGATGTCGGGCATTTGCTTGAGCATCGCCCCATCGATCTGCTGCCGCTGCCGCTGGAGATGCTGACACGCATGGAGCGTCTCGGTCTGCAGCGAATCCCCGATATCGTCCGGCTCCCGCTCACGACGCTGGTGGCTCAGTTCGGGAACCATGGAAAGCGCGCCTGGCAGCTTGCCCGTGGGGAGGATCCGGACCCGTTTATTCCCGAGCCGATCCTTGAACCGGTGATTGAGGTGTTACCGCTGCCGGCTCCGACCGCGCTGGAACATGAACTGGCGGTCGCATTGAGAGTCGTCGCCGGCAGGTTGCTTGCCCGTCCGGAACTGCGGGGGCGGGCTGTCCGCCGGCTGCGGCTCGATCTGCAACTAGGCTATGGCGGGACCGTCGGCCGGACCTTTGTTGTAAAGGAGGGCACTCGCGACCCACGCCGGCTCGTCAGCCTGATGCGCAGCCAACTCGGCAACCTGCCACTGGATGCGGCGGTGGCGGCCATCCAGCTTGAGCTGCTGGATACCGGTGAGCAGGCGCCGCAACAGGTTGCGCTTGGAGAGGATGCGTCCCGTTCTGTTGCCCGCTTGCGAGGAGCTGTTGCCGAACTCTCGCAACGCTACGAGACATCACCGCTTTATCAGATTGTCGAGGTGAACCGATGGGCAAGACTTCCCGAGCACCGCTGGGCCTTGGCGGTTTACGAGCCCTGAACCTGGCCCGGCCAGTTGATGTGACGGTCGACGAACGCGGCATTCCGACTTGGGTTCGCCTGGATCGGGCCGACATCCCGGTGGCCGAGGTGACTGATGTCTGGCGGATCGAAGACGGCTGGTGGCGAGTGGAGGACGAGCAGGTCAGCCGGCTGTACTTTGAGCTGATCCTCGAAAGCGGCGTGCGAATCACCCTCTATCACGATCTCCTGTGCGAGACCTGGCATGAACAGCGAGCCTGAATCGGACTACGTTGAGCTTCATGCTCACTCCTGCTTCTCTTTGCTGGATGGTGCCTCGTTTCCTGAGGAGCTGGTTCAGGAGGCGGTTCGGCTGGGCATGACCGCGCTGGCACTAACTGACCACGACAATCTGCATGCTGCGTTGGATTTTGCCAACTTTGCCGATGCTGCCGGGCTGCAACCGATCACTGGTGCCGAGCTGACGCTGACCGATGGTTCACATCTGACGTTGCTGGTTGAGAGCAAGGAAGGCTACAAGAATCTCTGCCGGCTTATCACCAGTGCTCATTACACCGGGGGACGCACCGAACCAATGCTGCCGGTTGAGCAACTTGCCGATCGTGCAGAAGGGCTGATTCTGCTGACTGGCTGCCGGCAATCTGCGCTGAACCGGTTGGTTGATGCTCACGACTTCGATGGGGCGCGACGACTGATCCGGCAGTACCAGGAATGGTTTGGCGCGAAAAGCGTCTTTGTCGAGCTTCAGCGCAATCTGGTGCGGGGCGATATCTGGCGCACATCCAGGTTGGCGGAGTTGGCAGCCGACACCGGTGCCGAGATTGTCGCGACCGGCAACGTTCACTATCACACGGTCGAGCGTGCCCGGCTTCAGGATGTGCTGGTCGCCATCCGGAACCGGACAAATCTCGACAGTGCTTCCGATCTGCGGCGAATCAACAATGAGTGGTATCTGGCGGATGGGGCAACGATGCAGCGCCGCTTCCGGCGCTATCCGGAGGCGCTGGCCAACACGCTTGTCATTGCCGAGCGCTGCAAGGGATTCGATCTGACGAAGAATCTGGACTATGAATTCCCGGAATACAAGCTTGACTCGGGAGAGACTGCCGACGAGCGTCTTGCCAGACATGCCCATAAGCGACTACGAAAGCGCTATGGCGCCAATAACGAGAAAGCGGTCGAAAAACTGGAAGAGGAACTGGCCCTCATCCAGCGGCATAACCTGTCCGGATTTTTCCTGACCTACGCCGATATCATGCAAACGGCTGCTCAGGTGGCTGCTGAGGTGCGTGGAAACGATAATGCCCGGCTCGCTGGAAACATGCCGGCCGGTCGTGGACGTGGCTCTTCAGTCAGCTCGATCGTTTGTTATCTGTTGGATCTGTCACATGTTGATCCTCTGGAACACAATCTCTTTCTCGGCCGTTTCATGAACGAGGAATTAAGGGAAGTTCCAGATATTGATCTCGACTTCCCGCGTGATATCAGGGCTGCATTGATCGAACGGCTCTACGAGGAATATCCGGATCGTATCGGGCTGGTTTGTACCTATGCGAAATACAGAATGCGCAGCGCCATCCGCGATGTTGGCAAGGCACTGAACCTGCCGCCGCCAACCATCGACCGGCTGGCGAAGTACGAACGTGGCAATGCGACGGCGGTGCCTGATCTGCTCCAAATCATGGATCTCCCGCATCCGGATTCACCTCTCTGGCAACATCTTGCCGAGATTGCACGGCAGATTAGCAAAATGCCCCGGCACATCAGCCAGCACAGTGGAGGAATGGTCATTGCATCTGGTCCAATTACCGATCTGGTGCCATTACAGCCAGCCGCAATGGAGGGTCGACATCTCATTCAATGGGACAAGGACACCTGCGGCGATGCCGGGTTTGTCAAGATTGACCTGCTGGGGCTTGGCATGCTCAGTGCAGTTGAGGGGTGTCTCACCCTGATCGCCGGGCAAGGACACCGACCGGTCGACCTGTCAAGGATTGAGTTTGACGACGAAAATGTTTTTGACATGATCCGGAAGGGTGACACGGTCGGCACGTTCCAGATCGAGAGCAGAGCTCAAATCCAGACACTTCTCAAAACACGTCCGGAAACGCTTGATGATCTGGTGGTCCAGGTTGCTATCGTTCGGCCAGGACCAATTGTCGGGGGAGCAACTCGCCCCTGGGTCAAGGCACGTGAGGAGTATCGCCGGACCAGGAGAAAGCCGGAAATCACCTACGATCATGACTCGCTCAAAGACATCCTCGAAGAGACCTACGGAGTCATTCTTTATCAGGAGCAGATCCTTCAGGTGGCAATGAAGCTGGCAGGTTTCACATCGGGCGAGGCAGACACATTACGCCGGGCGATGACCCGTAACCGCACACCGGCGGCTATGGACAGAATCTGGGAAAATTTCCGGACTGGCGCGCTTGCGAATAACGTCAGCGAAGAGGTTGCGACAACGGTATTTGAGAAGATTCGGGGCTTTGCTGCCTATGGCTTTCCGAAGGCCCACTCGGTTAGTTTCGCTGTGCTCGCCTATCAATCCTGTTGGTTACGCTATTACTACCCCGCCGAGTTTACCTGTGCTGTGATGAACGAGCAGCCAATGGGCTTTTACCCGGCCCATACGTTGGTGGGTGATGCCAAGCGCAACAACGTGCGGATCCTGCCGGTCGATGCGAATCAGAGCCGGGCAAAATGCTCGGTTGAAGGGCGAGCAATCCGGATCGGCCTGGGCTATGTGAAGAGTATGAACAGGGCGGACGCCGAGGCGATCGAACAGGAACGGTGCAAAAATGGACCGTACCGTTCGCTGTCCGACCTGGTGCGCAGGGTGCCGGTGCGTCGTGAAGCGCTGGAACGGCTTGTGCTCGTCGGTGGATTCGACTGGACCGGTCTCCGCCGCCGGGAGCTGCTTTGGCAACTGGGATTGCTCCAGCCAATTGTTCAGGTCGGGAAGCAGGATCAGGCCAACATTCGGCAACTTGCGCTGGCTCTCCCCACCGAACAGGACATGGTCACGCTTCCGCCAATGTCAGTCTGGAAGAAGATGCGGCTCGATTATGAGATTCTCGGACTCTCGGTCCACTGGCACCCGATGCTTTTACTTCGTTCACAGCTTTCTGAGCGGATACTTACCACTGAACAGGTCACCAAAACACCGCATGGAAGCTATGTGCAAACCGCTGGCCTGGTCGTCTGCCGGCAGCGCCCCGGTACGGCCCATGGCGTGACGTTTGTGCTCCTGGAGGACGAGACCGGCCTGATGAATGTCGTCGTCTACGAGGACCTCTACAATCGTGAGCGGTTGATCCTCCGCACCTCACCAGTTCTTATGATCGACGGCAAGCTCGAGCGTCAGGGGGACGCGATCAACATCATCGCCCAAAAGATCACCGCCATCCCGGTCGAGCCGGCCCCCGAACAGGAAGAGCTCATCGAAGAACTGGTTCACGAACCACCGCTGGTGGTTGCGTCGCACGACTATCGATAAATGTCTTGACTTGCGCGTACGTACGCCCTATAATTTCGCCGGAAGCTCACAATTGACAATATTCGACTTTAGTGAAAGGTTGGCGTCATGGGCAGACCTCTGGTGGAACGTGGGCGTCGATACCACCGGTGGATACGAACAGCCAGCATCGCCATCATCGTTCTGCCACTCCTGGCGACTACCTTCTCCAGTCTCGCAGCGCTCGATGAAGACAACCTCCCCGCCCTCTTCCATGCATGCGTCAGCACCCGCTCCGGCTGGGTGCGTATCGTTGAGAAGCCGGAAGACTGCCGCGACAGACGCTCCCGTCTTGGGCCGGCAGAACAGCAGTTCACATTCAGCAACGTCGCAATTGAAGGTCCCACCGGACCGCAGGGTGAACCCGGCCAGAAAGGCGACCCTGGACCAGCAGGGCCTCCCGGCCTTCAGGGTCCAGCTGGCCCGGCAGGTCCACAAGGTGTAACTGGTGAACAAGGCATCCCCGGCCCGCAAGGTCCTGCCGGCCAACAGGGCGCGCAGGGCGAGCAAGGTCCAGCCGGCAATCCCGGTGGTCCTGGCGACAAAGGAGAACCGGGTGACCAGGGTCCTCCGGGCGAAAAGGGAGAACCTGGAGAAACAGGTGATCAGGGCCCTCCGGGCGATCAGGGACAACCCGGTCCAGACGGTGAGCCAGGCCAACAAGGACCTCCCGGAGAGCAGGGCCAACCTGGTCCGGATGGAGCACCCGGCGCGCAAGGACAACCCGGTGAACAAGGTCCTCCAGGAGAGCAGGGCGCACCCGGTCCAAACGGAGCACCAGGAGCGCAAGGACAACAGGGTCCTCCCGGTGAACCGGGCGGACGAGGTGAAAAAGGAGAGCAAGGTGACCAAGGAGAGAAGGGCGAGACCGGAGAGAAGGGACCTGACGGTGAGCAAGGACCTCAAGGTCCAGCCGGACCTCCAGGAAGTGGCGGATCAGGCGGATTCCCGACAACGTATTTGATTTCGACTGATGCTGAACTCGGCACCTTTGTTGCGAACAGTAACTATTACCTGATTGCATCCTGCGAAGTCGGAGACATTCCGATCTCGGGAGGATACGAATATCAACTCAATCGCACCTATGAGACCAAGATCTCTCGACCTCTACTTGACTCCGACAATCCCTACACCGAAGCTACCGAATCTCTCAATGGATGGATGGTAGTTGCCAGAAAACAGACTGCCGAAGACACGATCAGGGTATGGGTCATCTGCGCCGACATGACACCGGATGATGAGGAAGAGGACTAGACGCCCCGGCCCAAACACTTGGCAGCATCAGACAACAAAGCGGCCACGGGATCACACCCGTGGCCGCTTTGCATGTCACTAAACTGAAACTCCCTACGCCTCAGCCAGCCGGCGGAGGACCATCGGGAGGATGCCGCCGTGGCGGTAGTAGTCCCATTCGACCGGGGTGTCGATCCGGACGGTGACCTGGAAACGATTGATCGTGCCATCGGCACGCTTCGCCTCGACGGTGAGATCCTGGAACGGCTTCAGCCCATCGGCAATGCCGTGGACGGTGAACTCCTCGCTGCCATCCAGCCCTAGCGATACGCGGCCATCGCCATCCTTGAACTGGAGCGGCAGGACGCCCATCATCACCAGGTTGCTGCGGTGGATGCGTTCGTAGGATTCAGCGATCACTGTGCGGATTCCCAGCAGGCTCGGCCCCTTGGCGGCCCAGTCGCGAGAGCTTCCGGAACCGTATTCCTTACCGGCCAGCACCACCAGCGGAGTCTTGCTCTCCTGATAGCGCCAGGATGCCTCGTAGATCGAGAGATCCTCACCTGTCGGGAAGTAGCGGGTCCAGCTGCCTTCCTTACCGGGTGTCAGCTCGTTTCGCAGACGGATGTTGGCAAACGTGCCGCGGATCATCACCTCGTGGTTACCACGTCGTGCGCCGTAGGAGTTGAAGTCGAACAGCGAAACGTCGTTGAGGATCAGATACTCCCCTGCCGGGCTCTTCGGAGCGATCGAACCGGCCGGCGAGATGTGGTCGGTGGTGATCGAATCGCCGAGCATCAGCAGCACGCGGGCATTCTCGATGTCGGTCGGATCGTCCGGCACCAGCGTCATGCCGTCAAAGTACGGCGGCTCTTTGACGTAGGTTGATTCATCATCCCAGGCGTAAAGCTGACCCTCGGGAACTTCCAGCGACTGCCAGGTTTCGTCGCCATCAAAGACGCGGCTGTAATTGCGTGAGAAGACTTCGGCAGTTACTGCCGAACCGACAACGTCGGCAATGTCAGCCTGGCTTGGCCAGATGTCGCGCAGGTATACATCGTTGCCATCTTTGTCCGTTCCGAGCGGATCGCTCGAGAGGTCGATGTCAACCGTGCCGGCCAGCGCATAGGCGACGACCAGTGGCGGCGATGCAAGGAAGCTGGCGCGAACCTGCGGGTGAATGCGACCTTCAAAGTTCCGGTTGCCGCTCAACACCGACGCAACAACCAGATCGTTTTCGTCAACTGCAGTGGCAACTTCCTGAATGAGCGGACCACTGTTGCCGATACAGGTCGTGCAGCCGAAGCCGACAATGTGGAATCCAAGCTGCTCCAGATAGGGCATCAGGCCGGCATTCTCATAGTAATCCTGGACGGCACGCGAGCCTGGTGCCAGGCTGGTCTTGACGTAGGGTCGTACTTCCAAACCACGCTCGACGGCGTTCTTGGCCAGCAGACCGGCGGCGAGCATGACCGACGGGTTGGAGGTATTGGTGCAGCTGGTGATAGCGGCAATGACCACCGAACCGTGGCCGAGAATATTGCCATCCCCATTCTGAGAAGCAGGGATCAAACCGGCGTCTGCCGGATCCTGCTTCATACCGACAGCATCATCTTCACAATCCGGCACACCACCTGGCGATTCTTCCTGGGCCGGCATCGGATCACTGGCCGGGAAGGTCTGGGCAACGGCTGCAGTATCTGCCACCTGTTGCTTTTTGCGCTCGGAAACGTTTGATGGACGGCCGATCTGCTCCCCGAACGCATCAAACAGGGCACCGCTCACTTCAGAAAGCGAGTTACGATCCTGCGGTCGGCGTGGGCCAGCGACGCTCGGCTCGACCGTGCCGAGATCAAGCTCCAAAACTTCATCGTAGACCGGGTCTGGCGATTCATCGGTGCGGAACATGCCCTGTGCCCGAGAGTATTTCTCGACAAGGTCAATCTGCTCTTCTGAACGGCCGGTCAGGCGCATGTAGCGCAATGTCTCATTGTCGATCGGGAAGAGGCCGACCGTTGCGCCATACTCCGGCGACATGTTGCCGATCGTGGCACGGTCTGCCACCGCGAGCTGGCTCAGGCCGGTGCCGAAATACTCAACGAAGCGTCCGACCACACCATGTGTGCGAAGCATCTGGGTGATCGTCAGCACGAGGTCTGTAGCCGTTGCACCTTCCGGCAGTTCGCCGACCAGGCGAACGCCGACAACCTGCGGCGAGAGCATGTAGATCGGCTGGCCGAGCATTGCACCTTCAGCCTCGATGCCACCAACACCCCAGGCAAGGACGCCAAGTCCGTTCACCATAGGAGTATGCGAGTCAGTGCCAACACAGGTATCCGGGAAGAGCACCGTCTCGCCGTTGATATCGCGAGACTGGACGACACTGGAAAGATACTCAAGGTTCACCTGGTGGCAGATGCCGGTGCCGGGCGGAACGATGCTCATGCCATCAAACGCCTGCTGCGCCCAGCGGAGCAGTGCGTAGCGCTCGCGATTTCGCTCGTACTCACGTTCGACGTTGTGGGCGAAGGCAAAGCGCGAGGCGAATGCGTCGATCTGCACCGAGTGGTCGATGACGAGATCGGCCGGCAGCAACGGGTTCACTTTGGACGGATCTCCACCAAGCCGCTCCATCGCCGAGCGCATCGCAGCAAGGTCGACAACGGCCGGAACGCCGGTGAAGTCCTGCAACAGCACGCGTGCCGGCAGGTAGGGAAGCTCACCTTCAGCGTGCTCTCCCGGCTGCCAACGTGCGAGCGCCTCGACATGTGCCGGTTCGAAACCATCGTTGCCGCAGTTTCGCAGGACATTCTCAAGCAGGATCTTGACCGTCATCGGCAGCCTGCTGATGTCGCCATAGTTCGACAGTGCATCCAGGCGGTAGTAGGTAGCACGCCCACCCGCATATTCCAGTTCGGCTCTGGCGCCGAACTGATCACTATTGGAGCTCATTCGTCTGGTCCCCTCTCACGTGGTCTGGCAGGTAGGCGCAAACGGCAGAGCGCTACGCCACTCCAGTTCTCTCTTTACTATCGTACCGCCACTGGGCCAGAGGGGGAATATCTGCGCGGGAATTGATGCTAGTCCATTTGGCCGTTTCTGGACCATAGGTGCGAACAGGCTTCGCTGTAAATCCGTTGTGCCTGTGGCAACACTTCGTGCAATTCCGGACCGTAGGTCAAGGCGCACTCGTCACAAACTGCTCCACCGTTCTCGCGAAAGATGGCCGGCCCCTCTTCCAGGTGGGTATGGGTGCCGCAAATCTGGCAGCGCACGAAGTCAATGACGTAATTGTATTTTATGACAAGCGGGAATCGCTTTCGATCGACCATGGAATCATCTCCTCAGACAGCCACTTCTCTGCCTATCCTAGAACTTGACCGAGCTTTCCTTCAAGTTCGGCGTTGGAAGGCTCCACGAGAATTGATCCGTCCGGGAAGATGATTGTCGGAACGCTACGGCTCCCGTTGTTGTGTTGTTCGACAATCCGGGTCGCTTCCGGGTCACCGGTGATGTCTATCCATTGGTAGGAAACACCCCGGGAGTCCAGCAGGTGTCGAGCGCGGAAACAATCACCACACCAACCAGTGCCATAGACCGTAATCTGCTGTTGCGTCATCCTCGCCCTCCTCTCGATCACCTGCCCCTGCAGTAGCCCAAGCGTACATCACTTGGTGGCTGCGACAGCCGGATTTCGTGAGGTCGACGCTTCAATACGTCGAATTGCAGCATTGAAGTAGAGAAGCACTGGCAACGCCAGGTTGATGATGGCCAGGAAAACCAACGTGGAATGCACCCCGACTGCGTCCATCAGCAAGCCATAACCAATCATGCCGATCGGCAGCGTAGCGGTGCTGAGGGCGGCCGTTGCTCCGAACACCCGGCCGCGCAGTTTCGCCGGCACCCGCTCCTGCATGATGGTCAGACCGATCGGGTTGACCGGTTCAAGCACGACACCACTCAGAAACATCAACACAGCAAGCCAGAAGGTGCCCGGCTGCAACACCAGCAGGCAGAATACCGCCGCCCGGCCGGCAAATCCGCCAACAATCATCAACCGGCGAGAAAGCAGATACCCACGCCAGGCGTAGAGCAGGTTACCAAGAATCGAACCGAACGCCAGGCCGGCAAACGCCATGCCTAGCCCAACGGCGCTCCCCAACACCTCGCGTCCATACACCGGCAGGATGACCCCATAAAGTGGCTCGGCGATCAGACTGCCGATAGACAGCATCGAGATCACCCAGAAAATCGTGCGTTCGTCCCGGATGAACCGGAAACCGTCCAGGACATCCTGCACGTAGCCGCGCGATGGATTAACTTCCTCGTGGTCATGTTCTTCAACGGATCGGGGTATACCAACCGCGACGAGTAGGGCGGAAAAAACAAAGGTAAGCGTGGTGACGAAGAGGACGTTGCTAGCGCCAATCACTGCGATCAGGATGCCGGCAAGAGGTGGCCCGAGCAGAAGGGCCATCCGGTTCACAATCTGGAAGGTTGCGTTCGCTCGCTCCAGCCGAATTCCAGCAAGCTCGGCCAGTTCGGGAAAGATGCTTCTCCGGGCGGTCAAGCCAGGCATATCCAGCACGGCACCGAGCAAGACAAGAAGCAACAGCTGCCAAAAGGCGATCCCAACCGTAAGGTGTAGAGCCGGGATCATGATCAGCGTGACACCACTGGCGATGTCGGAGATGATGCTGGTCCTTCGGAAACCGAGCCGATCAATGATCGCGCCGCCGAACATACCGACCAACACAACAGCGATACCTCCAGTGGCTGCCGTCAGGCCCGTCCTGGTGGCGCTGCCAGTGGTCTCCAGCACAAACCATGGGATCGCCAGGAGCGCCAGGGTGTTGCCGAGGGCCGATAGCCCGTTTGCAGCCAGGACAGAAATCAGCGGTATCCGGTTTTCCGGGGTCTTCGTTTCCATACCTAGTACAGATCCACTTCACCACGTTTACGCACCAGATGGTCGAGGTAGTTGAACGCCAGAACGCCGATGATCGGTGACACGACGGCGAACCCGGCCAGCGGGATCACCGACCGGCTCAGATCAGCCAGCGACGCATGGTCGATCGTCGCGGCAGAGATAGCTTCCATGCCATAGCCGATCGGCATGGCACGGG
The DNA here is from genome assembly GCA_964601285.1 of uncultured Thermomicrobiales bacterium. GTDB lineage: Bacteria > Chloroflexota > Chloroflexia > Thermomicrobiales > CFX8 > CAYWXR01. The sequence goes on from CAZRNC010000016.1 coordinate 17,107, forward strand.
CGATATGCCGGAGTCCGTCGGGAAGCTGGGAAACAGGGAAATAGACGCCACCAAGCAGGATCAGGACCGGACTCACCAGGTTGGAAAGCGCATTTGCCCGCTTGATAATCAGACCAATGCCGCTCAGCACCAACGCCAACCCGGACAGCGAGAGCAGAAACAGCGGCAGGACAACCGCCAGCGTCAGCACATTGGGATCGAACGTAACGCCAAACAGGACATACCCGGCTAGTAGCATGACCGCCATACGGATGAAGGTCTCGCCGATTGCCGCGCCGGTGTAGCCCGCCATCCAGGAGAAGCGTGAGCAAGGTGCAAGGAAGAGTGCCGGCAGTGTTCCACGCAGGCGTTCGTAATCCAGAACTTCGCCAACCCAATAGATGGCGCGAAAGAGGATCGAGTTTGCAGCAAGCGCGACGATGACGTAGGGGATGTACTCCTTGTTGCCGGCCGCGTAGATCAACGCTGCAATCGAGAGATCAAAGATGGGGCGGACCATCCAATCCAGCGCGTAGCTGCGACCGTAGAGGTAGAACCGCTCGCGAAACATGACCTGCCAGGCAGCCCAGGCGGCTCGTAGCTCATTCGAGATCGAATTTGCCGCTGCGCTTTGCAACATGCTCTACCCTCCGAAGCAGTAACGTGCCAACAA
>CAZRNC010000017.1:0-17404 GCA_964601285.1 uncultured Thermomicrobiales bacterium
ACACCGGGGTATGGGTCGACGCCATCGCCTTTGAGCAGGCCGCTACCAGTGTGTCAGCAGATCTCGAAGCGCTACCGTCCACGGTCAGCCTCTATGCCGGGCCACTCTTGCCGGACGACTCGTATGAATCCTGGACAATCGACCGGCGCGAGAGCCTGAGCCGTCAGTATCTGGAAGTGCTGGAGAGGCTGGCGAGGGTTCAGGAAGAGCGCGCAGATGCCGACGGCGCGCTCGATTCCCTGCGCCGGATTGTTGCGATTGACCCGCTCCACGAGCCGGCACACCGGGCGCTGATGCGGATCTATGCCCGCACCGGCCAGCGCCAGCAGGCGATCCGCGCGTTTCAGATGCTGGAGGAGGCGCTCCGACACGAACTGGACCTCGAACCGGAGCCGGAAACGCTGGAACTCCAGCGCCAGATTCTTGCTGGAGACCTCACCCCGGATCCGACTGATGTGCCATCCTCGACGCCTGTCCCGGCGCGGAACATGGACAATCTGCCGGCTGCGGTCAATACCTTCATCGGACGGGGGCGGGAGAAGGAAGAAGTCCGGCAACTGCTCTGCGCTACCCGGCTGCTCACGCTGACCGGCCCCGGAGGATGCGGGAAGTCACGGCTGTCACTGGAGATCGCCCGCAGCGAAATCGACCGGCACGCTGATGGCGTCTGGCTGGTTGAGCTGGCGTCATTGTCCGATCCGGTGCTCATTCCCCAGGCAATTGCCGGAGCGCTTGGCGTCCGCGAGATGCCCGGGTATCCGGTACTCGACACCTTGAACGCCTGGTTCAGATCGCGTGATGTCCTGCTGGTGCTTGATAACTGCGAGCATCTGATTGATTCGTGCGCGAACCTGGCCGCAACGCTGCTCCGTTCCGGGCCGGGGCTGACGATTCTGGCTACCAGCCGGGAGCCGTTGAGGATCGACGGCGAGACAACCTGGATCGTGCCGTCGCTATCCCTGCCCGACCCGTCCGACCACCGCGAGGTTGATGTGCTTCTGGAGTACGAGTCGGTCCAGCTCTTTATCGACCGGGCCAGACAGGCTTTGCCGGAGTTCAGGCTGGCGCACGGGAATGCCCACGCGGTCGCCGAGCTGTGCTACCGGCTCGACGGCATCCCGCTGGCGATCGAACTGGCCGCCTCGCGGATGCGCGCACTGACTGTTGAGCAAATCGTTGACCGGCTGGGCGATCGCTTCGCGCTGCTCACCAGTGGCAGCAGGACGGCACTCTCCCGCCAGCAGACGCTCAGGGCCACGCTCGACTGGAGCTATAACCTGCTCGATGAGCATGAACGGGTGCTGTTTGAACGGTTATCCGTGTTCTCCGGCGGATTCGACCTGCCGGCGGTTGAAGAGGTGTGCTCGGCCACCCCATTGCAGCGGGAGGAAGTGTTCGATCTCCTCACGTTCCTGGTCGACCGGTCGCTGGTGGTGACGCTGAATGTCCAGGGAGAACGGCGCTACACGCTGTTGGAGACGATGCGGGAGTACGCACGAGACCGGCTGGAAGAGCGCGGCGACACCACCAAGACCAAAGCGGCTCACGCGCGCTATTTCTCGACGTTTGCCGGGCGCATGGCGGGGCAGCTTCGCTCGGCAGACCAGGGCAAATGGCTACTCCGGCTCGAACGGGAGCATGACAACCTGCGCATGGCGCTCGGCTGGTACGAAGCAGCCAACAGTGACACCGACCTGGACGAAGCGCTGCTGCTGGCGGGCACGCTCTACTGGTTTTGGTACGTCCGGGGGCATTTCTCCGAAAGTATCGCCAGGCTGGGCCGTCTGCTGACTATCCAACCAACGGCACAATCACGCGGCCGTGGAACCGCGCTCACCGCTGCCGGGGTGCTTTCGCTGGCTGTTGGGGAATATACCCAGTCACGTACCTATCTGAACGACGCCATTGCCCTCCACCAGGCGTTGGGCGACCCGGCAGGGCAAATGCCGGCAATGATCTGGGCGGGCTGGATTGAACGCTTTCATGCGCATCAGGATGTGGCACTCGAGAGATTGACCGGGGGCCTGGAGCTGGCCACCCGGATCGGTGACTCCTGGCACATTGCCATGGCAAACCTTGGGTTGGGCTACAACTCGGTCGAGATCGATGCGTACGACCTTGCCGAGGGCTACCTCGCCCGCGCACTGGAACTGTTCCGGACCGTTGATGACTACTGGGGAAAGACAACCGTCCTGCAACAAATGGCGACCCTGGCCTACCGCCAGGAAGAGTTTCCGCAGGCACGCCGCCGGGCGATGGAGATCCTGTCGCTGGAACAATCCATGGGCGACAAATGGCTCGAGATGCATGCCCACGGGCTACTCGGCGAAGTTGCACGGGCGGAAGGCGATTACGAGACCGCCGCCAGCGCAGCCGACATCTGTCTGGCCATGGCGCAGGAAATGGGCAACCTTTCAACAATCGGCTGGACGTACCGAGACATGGGGTTTATCTCCCTGGCGACCGGCGAGGTTGATGCTGCCGAATCGATGTTTCTGGAGAGCTTGAGCCTGTTCGAGTCTCGTTCCTACCCGTTGGGCATGGTCTGTACCGTGGCCGGTCTTGCCGGCGTTGCGCTTACTCACGGTGAGGCTGAGGTTGCGGCCGGGTTGCTTGGCACAGTCGAGAATTCGCTTGTTGCGATCCAGATTTCGCTCGCCCCGGCAGACCTCCGGGAGGTCGAGAAGATCTCGGCCGGCGCCCGGGACGTATTGGGCGATGTCTCTTTCGAAGCTGCCTTTCGTGATGGCGCCGGCCGATCGCTCGATGAGGGCGTTCGCTTCGTGAAATCCCATTTTGGTTTCCGGACAATGCGTTTGTAAGGACGATGTAAGCGACGGCGAAAGCTCCGGGTAAGAGCCGCTCCCTATGCTGCCTGTGTGATGAATCCACAACGCAGGCAAGCGAAGGGAGAACCAGCCAAATGATCGTTGAACAGCAGGAACGCAGGCCGGTGCTTGGCGCATCGACGCTCCAGGATTTCCGGGACAGTCTCACAGGCGAATTGATTCTGCCGGAGGACGCCGCCTACGACGAGGCACGCGCCGTCTTCAACGGGATGATCGACCGCCGGCCGGCAGTTATCGTCCGGCCACGTAACACCCAGGATGTTGTCGAAGCGGTCCACTTCGGCCGCAGTCACAATCTGCTGGTCTCGGTGAAGGGTGGGGGCCATTCCGCGCCGGGACATGGCGTCTGCGACGACGGCCTGATGATCGATCTCTCGCTGATGAAATCGGTCGACGTCGACCCCGAACGGCGAATTGCCCTGGCACAACCAGGACTCCGGCTTGGTGAATTCATTGAGGCGACCGAGGAATTTGGCCTTGTTTCACCGACCGGCACGGTTTCTGATACCGGCCTTGCCGGGCTGACGCTGGGCGGTGGTTATGGCTGGCTGGTCGGCAAGCACGGCATGGCAGTCGATAATCTGCTCGGCGCGGAAGTCGTCACCGCCGATGGCCGTATCCTGCGGGCGAATGAAGAGGAGCATCCTGACCTCTACTGGGCCTTGCGTGGCGGCAGCGGCAATTTCGGCATCGTGACGTCGTTCGAGTTCAAGCTCCATCCCCTCACCCAGGTACTCGGCGGGATGCTGATCTATCCCTTCCCGGTTGCCCGCGACGTCTTGCGCTTCCACCGTGAGATGACCGCCAACGCGCCGGACGAGCTGACCGCCTACGGCGCATTCATCACCACCCCCGACGGTCTCCCGGCCGTCGCCATCGCCCTCTGCTACTGCGGCGACATTGAGGAAGGGGAGCGGGTAATCCAGCCCTATCGCGAATTCGAAACGCCGGTCGTCGACCTGGTTGGCCCACAGCCTTACTCACAGATGAACACGATGATCGACGCCGCTGTGCCGTCCGGCATGCGCAACTACTGGAAGTGGAACGGGCTGAACGAACTCGGTGATGACGCGATCGACATCATCATCGAACATGTCGCCAGGATCCCCTCGCCACGTTCGGTTGTCCTGATCGAGCAGATGCACGGCCTGGCCGCCCGCATCAACCCTGAGGCAACGGCCTTCCCACATCGCGATATCCCGTTCGGGCTGACCATCCTCTCGCTCTGGGACGATGCTGAAGCCGACGACGAGAACATTGGCTGGACACGGGCATTCGCCGCAGCAATCGAGCCATTCTGCAGCAGCGGGGTCTATGTCAACGGGGAATCCGGCAACCGGGCTGAAGCAGCCTACGGTGTGAACTACCAGCGACTGGCACAGATCAAGGCCAAATACGACCCGACCAACTTCTTCCGTCACAACCAGAACATCAAGCCCCAATCTTGAGACCTGCCGTCACGCCATGACAGCAGGCCTGACCCCAGACAGCTCGCGGGCTGGATCGACAATCGTTCCGGTTCGCGAGCTTGGGGTCGATTAACCGGGCGGTCATGGATACAGGGGATGGGAAAGGAGCGAGGAAGCAACAACAACCATATTGATCAGTTTTCTGGGGAAAGGACGCTATCGTGCGACGAGGTCTGACACTGCTGCTGGCTCTCGTGCTTGCATTGACAAGCATGGCGAGTGTCGCGGCGCAAAACGGGCAGGCAACAGGGCCAGCCGAACCAATTGAAGTCTGCGACTATTTCGACGCAACCGGTCACAATCTTTGCGAGCCGTTTCTTGGCTTCTGGAACAGCAACGGTGGACTGCCGGTCTTCGGCTATCCGATCACCGAAGCGTTCGATGAATTGAGCCAGGACACCGGCGACGTGTATTCGGTTCAGTATTTCGAACGTGAACGGCTGGAGCACCATCCGGCGCTGGCCGGCACGGCATACGAAGTCCTGCTTGGCCGGCTCGGCAACGAGGTGTTGCTGGCCCAAGGACGCGACTGGCTCGAGTTTGAGAAAGACGACCCTGCTGAAGACAACTACTTCGATGTGACCGGGTTCGCCGTGCCGCAGGTCTTCATGGACTTCTGGCAGAGCCACGGTCTCGATCTCGGCAATACCGGAACATCGTTCCGTGAATCGCTGGCGCTGTTCGGCTACCCGATTTCGCCGGCAGCGATGGAAACAAACGCTTCCGGGCACACCGTGCTGACCCAATGGTTCGAACGAGCCAGGTTCGAACATCATCCGGACAACGCCGCCGAACACCAGGTGCTGATTGGCCTGCTCGGCAGCGAACTGCTGAGCGACGACCCGGTTGATCCGGGAACCAGTGTTGAACTGACCTTCATCACCGGCGAAGTAAGCCAGCCACGCCATATCAGCAAGGGTGCTGACGGCGCGCTCTACGTTGCCAATGCCGGCATGGGCGGCGACACCTGCATTGAGGTTCCGCTCGCCGATGGTGAAACCGGCACCGCCTGCCTGGGGAATTCGGGATCGATTACCCGGATCGCCAACGGCGAAGCCGAGATCTTCATCAATGGCATTCCGTCGCTGGTGGTTGATGGTGAGAGCATCGGCCTGCACAATGTCGTCGTCACCGAAAGCGGCACTGTCTACGGAGTGATGGGCTTCGGCCTCGGACTCACCCCGGAGGTTCGCTCGGAAATGGGCGACGGCGCGACCTACTTCGGCCACCTCGTTGAGATTGCCGCCGATGGTTCGCTCAGCTCAATCGCCGACATCCTTGCCTACGAAGCCGCCGAGGACCAGGACGGCAACGGCATCGACGCCAACCCGTATGCGTTGGTGCTCGATGGCGACACCTTCCTGGTGGCCGACGCCGGGATGAACGCGCTGCTGCGCATCTCGCTGGATGGCGAGATCTCGACGGTGGTCGTCTTCCCGGCCCAGGTCGTGCCGGCTCCGCCCTTTATCCCTGCGCCGGAGATTCCATCGGAATCGGTTCCAACCCACATCGTTGCCGGCCCGGACGGGAACTTCTACGTCGGCGAATTGACCGGCTTCCCGTTCCACCCGGGCAGCGCCCGCGTCTGGATGGTTGCACCGGACGGGGAAGCATCGGTCCATGCGACCGGATTCACCAACATCGGAGCGTTGGCCTTCGACAGCGACGGCAACCTGCTGGTGCTGGAAATCATCGCCGGCGGCCTGCTGGCAGTCGACCCGGAGAATCCGCAGACGACCGCCGGACGCCTGGTCCGGGTGGCCGCGGACGGCAGCCATGAGCTCATCGCCGGCGGCGCAGAGGGCATCGCCTTCTCCACCGGCATGGCCATCGATGACAACGGCGACATCCACATCGCCAACCTCGCCGTCATCCCCGGTGCCGGCCACATCGCGAGAGTGGACATCATCGACTAACGTCGATCCGTCCCGATAGACCAGCGCCCCATCCCGGCCGGGATGGGGCGTTCTCGTACATCGACCTGATTCAGGAAGCATGCGGTTTGCTTCATGCTACATTTCGCAGAACTCTGCTGCCTGGAACGTTAGGTCATCTGCAAGTGGTTGATAAAATCATTGAAAGTCTTCTGAAAGCTGATCGGGCAGCCACCATAGACCTTCTCCGGCAGTTGCGGACATCAGTGTCTCTCTCTGGTTTTGATTCGTCAGCATTGACCCGCGCAGGTTCAATGGTTGCAGGGACAACCTGGCAGGGGCGTGTAATTGAAAGTAGTGACCGGCTCCCAAACAGTGTCCGACATTACTTGCGGCACGTTGTATCCGGTAAGGAGTGGCCAACCGGTACATCCTTCGCGGATTACCTGGAAAGCCTGCGGACCACCATCCTGGATGCCAACGGAGGAGTTCTCCTGGAGACATTCCCAATGGTTCGCAGGCTCACATTTGTTGCACCATCCGGACCATGGAGAGGTCCGCATGGTGGGCCATATATCCTTGTCGGATACAATCTGGGGTACGGCTATTGGGTAACCGGGTTTCAGCCTCATGATGAGCGGCTATTCAACCTTCAAAGCGCATCGGGAGTTCATCTGCAATGGCTACAACATCTGAAATAGCTCAGCAAATTGACCGGGAACTTCGGATAGCAGAACGTGAGCTGCTTGATTTGCCGGATCTCGCCGCTGACTGGGCTGATGCTCGTAGCCACGACGAAGAGCGCTGGCTGGCCGATTGGTCCGGACGGGAGCTTGAGTGGCGCGAAACGGTCGTCCGGTTCGAATCTCTGTCAGGCCAATATCGCGACGGGCTGATGTCAGATAACCAGGCCCGGAGTTACCGCCGGTTGGTAACCCTCCTGAAAGAGAACATTCCGCTCCTCAAACGGTGGCAATGGATGCTTCCGCTTGTCGCTATCGATAGCCTGGATCAAACCTCTACGGCGTAAACCTCACCGCCGGCAAGCCCAATCCTGGTTGGGGGCGTTCGCGGAGGACGTCGCGGCGGAAGCGGAAGAGTTCGGCGGGGCGGCCGCCGGTGTGGGTGTCGCGCTGGCCGGTTGGCTCAACAAGACCACCACGGTCGACGAGCCGGCGGAAGTTCTGCTTGTGCAGCCGGACCCCGGCCAGAGCCTCGACCACGCTTTGCAGTTGCGATAGGGTGAAGGTCTCCGGCAATAGCTCAAAGACGACCGGACGGTATTTCAGCTTGCCCCGCAGCCGGCCGAGGGCGGTGGCGGCGATCCGCCGGTGATCGAAGACCATCGGGAGGCCGGGGATCAGGATGTCTGGTTCCAACCCGCGGTCGCGGCTGGCTTCCGGAACCAGGCCGGCCTCCCAAAGCTGCTCGTAGCGTTCGAGCGTTCGGTAGCCATCCCAGTCAGAGCCATGCAGGCCGAAGTTGATCGCAGTCCGTTCGCGACGAAGACGGCGAGTTGGTTCGTCGCCTTCCTCCTGCTCCCAGCGATGCAGCGCCTCAAGCAACTGCGGAGTCAAGGCGGCAGATTGGCCATCCCGCCGGTCTTCCCACGGGAAATAGGCGTAGTAGTCCATCCAGTGCGCACCGGCATGCGTGGAGGGGCGATCCTCGTGGACCAGCGCCAGGTAGGCGACCGAGAGAATCCGCGACGCTTCGCCGGTTTCCCGGTGGAGATCGCCGTAGGTGTAGAGCTGCTCGACGTAGCCAAGCTCCAGCCCGGTCTGCTCCAGCACCCAGCGACGCAAGCCACGTTCCAGCGTGCGGTCGTTGACGGTGTCGAGGGGACCGTATGGCAGGGCATCCTGACCATCGTGGGAGACGGTCAACAGCCGCGGCGTCTCACCGGTAACCGCGACAATCGCTGCATTAAGCCGGACAACCACCGGAAGCGTGCTGGTCACGTCTGCCCCACCCTGACGAAATCGGATTCCTTGCCGGTCTGATGATACCGCCTCGACCGTGGTTATTGTCTTCGGTTCCAGCCAGTCACCGGCCCGAAACGATGAATCTTCCAGGTTTCAGAAATTGATGGAACCAAACGGTTTCCGCCAACGTATAGATAAGTAGAGAGAGTCCCCACCACAAACAGCTCTCTCAAACACACCCGTGGAGTGGTTTCACTCCACCCCTCCCCTTCCCAGCAGGCCGGGCCTACAAGGCCCGGCTTGTCTTTTGCCCAACTGTCACAGATTGCACCCCGAACAGTTGCCGCCGTACCCTTGGGAGTGCTAGACTGCGATGAATGTGTACGTACGCTATGTGGATAAGGTTATCCACACTGCTGGCACGGTGACCTGGTATCCGGGCGCTCGGATTGACGATCAGGAGCATCCTTCATCAACTGTCATCCTGAGTACCGGACCATAGGGAATCTGGCACCCGTACGGGAGAGGCCATGCCTCTCCCTCGGATCGTTGCAGTAGCGTCGTGGTTGAGCAGGTCGCGCAGACGCGCGAAGGGAAAGGCATGGCCTCTCCCGTACGACAGATTCCTTGTGGTCCAGTACTCAGGATGACAAAGCAGTGGGGACAGGCATAGACAATGGCCACCGATGGGCAACAACCGGACGTTCGTTACCAGCAGGTCTGGCGGGCCGCGCTGAGCGATCTTGAAGGCAAAATCTCGCGCCCCAACTTCCAAACCTGGCTGCGTTCGACCTCGCTGGTCGCGGTCGATGGCGATCTGGCGGTGATTGCCGCGCCGAACAACTTCGCCGTCGAACAGCTCCGGACAAAATTCGACCGGGATATCTCGGCAACCCTTTCGGCCCTGATCAACCGCCCGATCCAGATTGATTATGTCGTCCGCAACGCCGACCGGCCGGCAACACGTCATCGACCCCGGAGCAATCCCGAACCACCGGCAAGCCCGCAACCTGCTTCCCAACAGATGGAACTGGGCAACGCACCAGCCCATGGACTCAACCCGCGCTACGTGTTTGATTCGTTCATCGTTGGCTCTTCCAACCGGCTGGCGCATGCCGCGGCGATGGCCGTTGCCGAAAATCCGTCGAAATCGTTCAACCCGCTCTTCTTTTATGGTGGCGTAGGACTGGGCAAAACCCACCTGCTGCATGCTATCGGTCACGAGGCGCTCAAGCTGCACGAGGGGTTTGAAGTCCTGTATGTCTCGTCCGAGAAGTTCACCAACGAGCTGATCCGCTCGATCCGCCAGCAGTCGACCGAGGAGTTTCGCAACCGCTACCGTTCGATCGACATCCTGATGATCGACGACATCCAGTTCATCGCCGGCAAGGAGAGCACCCAGGAGGAGTTCTTCCACACCTTCAACGAGCTGTATCAGTCGGGCAAGCAGATCATCGTCTCTTCCGACCGGCATCCAAAGAACATCCCGACGCTGCACGACCGGCTGCGTTCCCGCTTTGAGGGTGGGCTGATCGCCGACGTCCAGACACCGGACTTCGAAATGCGGGCGGCCATCCTCAACTCCAAGGGCCATGCGCTCGGCATCCATGTGCCAACTGACGTGCTGGAGTATGTCGCCCGCAAGGTGCAGAGCAACATCCGCGAGCTGGAGGGCGCGCTGAACAAGATCATCGCCATGGCCCAGCTTTACAACACACCGATCCGGATGGAAGTTGCCGCCCAGGCGCTCAACGATGCCGACCTGGAAAACCGCCGTTCAAAGATCACGCCGGAAGGCATCATCAACCAGGTGACCAGTTACTTCAAGGTCTCGCTGACCGAGATTCGCGGACGCGGCCGCAGCAAGGAGATCGTCCTCCCGCGGCAGGTGGCGATGTACCTGCTGCGCGAAGAGACCGGTGCCTCGCTTGTCGAGATCGGCCAGCTACTCGGCGGCCGCGACCACTCCACCGTGATGCACGGCATCGCCCGCATCGAGAAGGGCCTCGAAACCGACTCCAGCCTCCGCACCCGCGTCAACGCCCTCCGCGAACAGTTGTACGAGGGAGCCTGATCCTCGTAGGGGCGCATCGCATGCGTCCGGCTGCTCGAACGAGTTCCGGTTTTGGCGTGTACATGCCTCTTTCACTGTCATCCTGAGCGAAGTCGAAGGATCTCGACCCTCGAATCTTGATGTCACCTGGAATGATCCGTGGCTCGAGATCCTTCGGCTTCGCTCAGGATGACAATCGAAACACTGTTCTTCTCTCGCGTGCGTTCGATGACCCTGAAACAGGGCGGTGCCTGTATCCAACCTGTGCCCGCTGCCTGTGCATGGGCACGGGGTTTTGCCGGTGGGCAAGGAGTAGAGTGGATACATCGCCCCAGATCGCACGTCGTGCCAGTGGGGGGCAAGGGGACAGCAAACGGCTCGACATTCCGGCAAGGAGGACACAGTGATTTATGGAGGCGGTCTTCTGACCATTATCCTCATCATCATTATTCTGATCATTCTGCTCTAAATCGAACAGCAGACAAACCAAGTGCAGACCGGGCCGGTGTGATTTCTCACGCCGGCCCGGTTGTTTGCTATGGCGTCAACCGGTTCAGGTCACGTGGGAAGAGCGTCGTTTCGCGGACATTCGCCACACCGGTCAGCCGGGCGATGAAGCGTTCCAGACCGATGGCAAACCCGCCGTGCGGCGGCATGCCGTATTTGAACGCCTGCAGGTAGCCCTCGACCGGCTCGGGTGACTGGCCACGTTCGGCCAGCGCAGCCAGGTAGTCTTCATAGCGGTGCAGCCGCTGCCCACCGGTGACCAGTTCGATACCCCGGAAGAGCAGATCGAAACTGTTTGAATACTCCGGCCGCGCCGGGTCTGGATGGGTATAGAAGGGCCGTTTGGCCATCGGATAGCCCTCGACAAAGAGCCAGTCGGAACCATGCTCCCGCAACGCCCACTCGCCCAGCCAACGTTCATGCGCCGGCGCAAGGTCCGGCTCGCCGCGGACATCCTCGCCAAGCGCTTCTGAAACCATCTCCAGCGCATCGCTGAAGTGGACAACCGGAATCGTCGCCGGCACATCCGGCAAGTCGATCTTCAGCATCTCGACGGCCTCGGCAGCTTCACCGGCAACGGCAGTAACCATCCCGGATATCGCCTGCGTCAGCATTGCCATGACCGTGCGATGATCCTCGATGAATCCCAACTCGGCGTCGATCGACGTGTACTGGTTCAGATGCCGGGCAGTATCGTGCGGCTCGGCCCTGAAGACCGGCCCGACCTCGTAGACCCGCTCGAAGACGCCGACCATCATCTGCTTGTAGAACTGCGGACTCTGGGCCAGATAGGCGGGCCGGCCGAAGTAGTCCAGCTCGAAGACGTTCGCCCCGCTTTCGGTGGCCGATGCGACCAGCTTCGGCGTCTGGATTTCGGTGAAACCCTGGCCATTCATCGTTGCACGGAACCCGGAGAGCAACGCCGCGCCGATCCGGAAGGTTGCCCGTTTGGCGGGATGGCGCAGGGCTACCGGTGCATAATCCAGCACGGTCGGCAACTGGGCGTTCAGGGTTGGACGGTAGAGATCGAACGGTGGGGATTCGACCGCCCGCGAGAGGATTTCGATTGCCGGCTGGTGGATTTCGATTCCACCCGGAGCGGCCGGTTCGCTAATCACCAGCCCGGTCACCAGCAGGACCGATTCGTTTGGCAGCTCCCGAACCTGCGCCAGAACGTCTGGCTGCTCGATGACGACCTGGGCCAGACCATAGCCATCGCGAAGGATCAGAAAGCTGACGTTGCTGAGTTCCCTCAGCCGGTGCAGCCAGCCGCCGGTGGTGACACGCTCTCCAACGTGCTCGTGGATTTGGGTCGTGGGGATCCTTTCCATGGTGACACCTCCACAAAATACATAACGCCTCCTCGTCGTGTGGACGAGGGAGGCGCTCGTGGTGCCACCACACTTCGCCGCCGTGCTGGAGAAGCAACGTGCGACCTTGGGCAGACTCGGTAACGGCAGTCAACCGGCGGGGCTTTGCGGCAGTGTTGCCGTTCATCCCCGCGCTCGGGAGTGTCTTCACCAGCTGCTCTTCGTCCGCCATCCCAGCCCTGCGGCGGCTCTCTGGTCCTGAGCTTCTACCGGCTACTCGTCTCCGTCAACGCTTTGGCCGCGAAGGATACCAGAGATTGGAACAGGGGGTGTTCGAGATCCCGTCCTCCCCCGCAGGGGTAGGGGCGCATTGCAATGCGTCCGACAGTAATTGACTCGGACGTTTCATCAGGAACCGGCCCGCTTGAACTGTCATCCCGACGGAGGAGGGATCCGTAACCCCAGGAGTACGGATCCCTCCTTCGTCGGGATGACAATCAAAGATGCTCGCTCCGGATTACGCTTTTCGTGGCGTTGAGCGCGGACGCATTGCAATGCGCCCCTACCCCTGCGGGGGAGGACGGACGAATCTACAAAGTTAAACCGCTCTAATCACAACCATCGTCGCGATACAGCCGGTAGCCGGCGTCTTCGGCCAACAGGGTCGTTGCCGGATAGCCGAACGCGGACGGGTCGTCACCGGATTGCAGGATCAGGTGGCAGGCGTCGGACGAGGGTGAGAGTTCGAGATAGTCGATCGTGCCGTTGCCGGAGACGGTGTGTCCCTCGCGCTGGAGAATGGCGACGAACAGGCCAAACGCCAGCGGATCCGGCTCAACATGCGGCAGGGCGACAGGTTGGCCGTCAGGGACTGCCGCCACCAGCCGCCAGATCCAGGGGTCGGGCGCGATGCTGTAGACAGCATCCTCTCCAGCAACCTGCAATTCGACATCCGGATGGTCGAGCAATACCAGATCGAGTTCTGCCCGGCGCTCCTCATCGAAGTCCTCATGGACGACGACCGTTTCAACACCGATGCCTTGCAGCAACTCCAGCGAGCCATCGTCCGGGAAGGCGTTCATCCGCTCGCGCAGCTCAAGATAGGTCGGCGGGACCAGTCCGGAATAGCCGTTGGCCAGATCGTTCCAGTGCATCATCGACCAGAAGTTCGGCCAGGCCGAGGCGACCTCACCTTCGCCCATCGGCAGCTCGATTGAGGGCGCCGGGTTCGCGGCCATCCACGCATACCAGGGCGGAACATCGTCCACCGGCAGCGGATCGGGCAGGTCCATGATGGTCAGGGTCTCCAGGGTGACGATCAGCAGGCCAACCGCCAACCCTGCCAGGGCAATCTGCACGTTCTGGCGGTCCGGCAGCCGCGGAAGCGCCAGCCGCCAGAGCCGGTCGATGCCTAGCCCGGCAAGCCCACCAAGACCAACCAGCGCCAGCATCCCGAAGCGTGCCGGCACCCGGATCGCCTTGAAACCGGGCAGCAATTCATAGAAAACCTTGTATGGCAGCGGAATCTCGCGACCCAGCACCCAGCCGGTGAGGCCGAACGAGAGCAGCACCGAACCGAGCGTCACTGCCAGCAGTACCCACTTCTCCCGGCGGACGCGGGGATGGGTCAAGCCAACGATCGCCAGCAAGAGAATCGCCAACCCCGGGAAGAGTGCTTGCTCGATATGACGGAAGTTTTCGGCCATCGGCTCATTCCAGAGCCGGTTGTCCGACCAGGCTGCCAGATAGTCGCTACGCTTGGCGCTCCAGAAGGTGACTTCAAATGGTTCACGTTCGAAATCGAGGTCAGATTGCACTCGCAGATAGGGCAGCAGCGTCGGCACCAGCAGCACACCAGCCACGGCACAAGCTGCCGCAGCCAGCAACACGCCGTGCAGCAGTTGCCGGTTGCGTTCCAGCAGGGCAAATCCGAGATAGACCGCGCCGGCGATGATCAGCATGACGACGCTAAAATAGAGGAAGTAAACCCCGGAAAGCCCCTGCATCAGGAATGCGCCGGCCATCCCTGCTGCCCAGTAGAGCCGGGTGCGTCCGGTCGTGATCGTCAGACGTCGCAGGCAGCGCAGCATCAGCGGTGGCCACTGCATCGAGAGCAGGTGCAGGTGTTCGAGATGCGCCATCCGCGACGGGGCAAAAGCGTAGGCAGCGCCGGCCAGGATGCCGGCCACCCGGTTGCCGGTCAGGTCGTAGACCAGCAGGTACATCATGAACCCGGAGAGGACGAAGGCGGTCAGCACGGCGATGTTGTTCGCCAGCATCCCCTCGCCGGTCAGCATCAGCACCGGCAGCGCCAGCAACGTCTGGCCAAACAGGTGGTCGGAATAGGCCAGGGTGTTGTGCCACGGGTAGAAGATATTGGCATCGAAAATGTGCAGCGGATCGGTCGTCAGCGCATGCCAGTTCCAGCCAAGCGTCCACGACTGAAAGACCGGATCGCCCCAGGAGTAGATGACATGGCGCATATCCCGCGCCAGCGGCCAGGTGAGCAGCAAACTGAGTAGCACGAAGATCCCGAAGGCGGGCACATGCACCAGAAGACGCCTGCCGATAGAATCGAACTGTTGACGCATACTGCCCTCTCCGCACAACGACCGCCGGTTGGCCGGTTAATCATGCCAGCCCAACCGTGTCATGAGGAGGTTCAATGACAACGCACGATCCGCTGGGAGTTCTGGAAAGCACCGCCATTGTCATGGCATCTCCCCAACTGGTGACGATCGACATGGACAGGATCGCCGAAACGGCGGCGGAGCTTGCCGCTCTCGACGTGCCGGCGCCGGAGTGGTCCGCGCTGCACCCGGTTGGCAGGAATGACGACGAAACCGCCAATCTGGTGCTGGTGCTCGACGCGCTGAACTTCTGCTTCTGGCAGATGCCGTCCACAGATCGCCGGCGCTGGAGCGTCACCTGGAACGGCACAACCTACGATGGCTACTGGGCGCTGGCAGTTGCCCTGCGCCGGGCAATGGAACAAGGTATCCCGCTGGCCGATGCTGACTATCTGGCGGTGATCACCGAAGACGAAATGGCAGAGATCCTCAAACCGGACGAAGGTTGCGACCCGATCCTGCTGCTGCGCGCCCGGCAATTGCATTTGAATGAAGTGGGCCAGGCGCTGCTGAACCGCTGGAACGGCTCATTCCGGCTGGCGATTGATAGCGCCGGCGGCTCGGCTCCCGCCCTGGTCGAGATGGTGCTGCACTCGATGCCATCGTTCCGGGATGTGGTCCCCTACAACGGCCAGGCCGTGCGCTTCTACAAACGCGCCCAGATCCTGATCGCCGACCTGCATGGCGCCTTTGGGGGTCAGGGACCAGGTGCGTTCCACGATATGCACACCCTGACCGCTTTTGCCGACTACAAGGTTCCCCAGGTACTGCGCCGCTTCGGTATCCTGCGCTACGCTCCCGAGCTGGAATCCCAGCTCCGCGCCTACCAGCTCATCCCGCCCGACGGCGTCCGGGAGATCGAAATCCGCTCAGCCACCATCCAGGCCGTCGAGCTGCTCCGTCAATCGCTGGCATCACAGGGCATCGACATCCCCGCCTATGAACTTGACTGGCGCCTCTGGCACCTCGGCCAGTCTCTACCAGGCGATGCCGAGCCATACCATCGCACGTTGACGGTGTTTTATTAGCCTATTGCGAGCAGGTATCAATAGCTCCGTTGGTTATAGTCAGAAGACAGGCGTTATCTGACAACTTGAGAGGAGCACACGCCGGTATGGAAGCATGTGAAAGCTGCGGCAATGTCTATGACAAGGCATTCACCGTTGTGACCCACCAGGGGACAACCCACACGTTCGACAGTTTCGAATGTGCGATCAACGTCCTGGCACCAACCTGCCCGCACTGCGCAACCCGCATCATCGGTCACGGTGTCGAAGCCAATGGCACCATCTTCTGCTGCGCCCATTGCGCCGAACACAGCGGCGTCCACGAACTGACCGACCGGGTCGACCAGACGGCAGACCTGTAGCCCGCCCGGCCCGCCGCTTTCTTTGTCATTCCGAGCGTAGCCGAGGAATCTCTTGTTACGGATGCATTGACTGAACCGAATGCCTTCGACACTTGCCAACGTCGGCGGACAAGAGATTCCTCGGCTTCGCTCGGAATGACAGGTTGGCGTTCGGTCTCTTCTCTGAGCCTTGACGAATGCAAGCACTTGTTCCAACTATTTCGAGGAACCTCGAACGTATGCAGAGAAGAACGGTACTTACATTGTCATCCTGAGCGAAGTCGAAGGATCTCGGTCCATGAAACTTGCCTTCACCTCGAACGATTCGTGGCTCGAGATCCTTCGACTTCGCTCAGGATGACAGATGAAACGGCATGTACAAGCGAAAACCCGATTTAGTTGGAACAGGTAGCGAATGCAAGTCGCCCCTACGCGAATGAACCGAACTCTCGGGATGACAACCTTGGCTTCCCCGTCACTAGCTCCCGTAACTCGATACCCGGATCTCCTGGGAGGTCAGGAACTCGAGGAGGGCGGGTTGGCCCTGTTCGGTGCGTTCGATGCCGCGTTTGATGGCCGGGATGATCTCGGACGGGTCGGAGATCCGTTCGCCGTAGCCGCCCATGGATTTGGCGAAGTCGGCATAGTTGCCGCTGATGCCGGTGGCATCGTAGCGGCGGGTTGATTCCTCCATCAGCGGGATTTCGCAGGCCATCGAGAAGTTGTTGAACAGGATCGAGAGGATCGGAATCCGCTCGCGGACGGCGGTCTCGAAGTCCATGCCGGTGAAGCCGATGGCGGCGTCGCCCCAGACATTGATGCAGAGATGATCCGGGCGGACGAGTTTGGCGCCCATCGCGAGGCCGAGGCCATAGCCAAGCTGGGTGGTCTTGCCCCAGCCAAGGTAAGTCAGCGGCTCGGTCGTCTCCCAGAATGGCGAAAGCTGATCGCGCGGGCTGCCGGCATCGTGGGTGATGATCGTCTTGGCAACATCGACAGTATTCTGGAGATCGTGGATCACCCGGTAGGGCGTGATCGGCGCTTCGTCCGAAGTCAGCAGCGGCATCCACTCGGCTAACCAGGCATCCTTGATCGTCTTGATCTCGGCGGCAACCTCGTCGCGGCGGCCACGCGGCGTGCCATCCAGCCGTTCCGAAACGGCAGCAATCACCGCATCCAGCACCAGGTCGGCATCGCCGACCAGTCCGAGATCGACCGGCAGGTAGCTGCCCGTTATCTGTCCTGAATACTCATCCCTGAAGCGATACTGGGTCCCGAACCTTTCGCCGCCGATACTCTCTGAAAGCCCGCCGATGCTGGCAAATCCATTGTTGTTCAGCAGAAGCACGGTAAATTTCACCCCTTCCTGCACGGCCGTCACTAACTCGTGGTTATTCATCAGGTAGCCGCCGTCGCCGCAAATCACGTAAATTTCCCGG
>CAZRNC010000018.1:0-14337 GCA_964601285.1 uncultured Thermomicrobiales bacterium
TCTACGTCTATCTGGCGTATGGAATGTATCCTTGCCTGAATGTTGTTACTGGTGATGAAGGGATGGCTTCGGCTGTCCTCATCCGAGGGGCCGTTCTGAACACTGTCGGGCTGGTTTCCGGTCCTGGCCGGCTCGGACGGGCACTCGGCGTCTCAATAGATGACAATGGCCTGGGCTGCGCCGGCCCGGAGTACCGGGTAACAGCCGACCGCCGCACGTTGCCTGTTCAGGTCACCCCGAGAATTGGCATCACCCGTGGGGTGGATACGCCGTGGCGATTTCTGGCGACTCTGGATTGACGAGAATTGCATCATGCCCATCCTCCGCCTGACAGAAGATACGATCGGCAAGATTGCTGCTGGCGAGGTGATCGAACGCCCGTCGGCGGTGGTGAAGGAGCTGATCGAGAACTCTATCGACGCCGGCTCGACGCGGATCGACATCACGATTGTTGATGGCGGCACGTCGGAGATCACCGTCCGCGACAATGGACATGGGATTCCCTTTGAAGAGCTGCCGCTGACCGTCGAACGGCACGCAACCTCGAAGATTCAGACAGCCCAGGACCTCGATACACTGCGAACGCTTGGCTTCCGTGGCGAGGCGTTGGCCTCGCTGGCGGCCGTCAGTAGATTGCAGGTTCGAACGCTAGCCGGCGGCGAACAGGCAGGCGGGATGCTCGAATCCCGGCTTGGCCAGATCATGTCGCCGGAGCAAATCGCCTGGGGCGGCGGGACCGCGATTTCAGCGCGGGACCTTTTCGAGAACGTGCCAGCCCGCAAGAAGTTCCTTCGTCAAGCATCGACCGAGTCCGCCTGGGTAACCAGGATGACCGGAGCCTATGCGCTTGCCTATCCGGGCATTGCGTTTACCTTGAATGTTGATGGCCGGCGAGTGCTGGTGACTGATGGAAGCGGAAGCAGGCTGAACGCCGCGGTCGCTGTTTGGGGCGCCGGGCCGGGTGCGTCGATTGTTGAACTTACCGAGCAGGTCGAGCTGCACGAGGGCTACGGAATTGAAGGCGTCATCTCGATGCCCGATGTTGACCGTGCAAACCGGCAGCACCAGCACCTCTTTGCACAAGGCAGGTTGATAAGTGACCGGCAACTATCCCATGCCTTTGACCAGGCATACAGCACGCTGCTGATGGTTGGACGACATCCGTTTGGTTGTCTGATGATAACCGTGCCACCTGACCAGATCGATGTAAACGTCCATCCGACGAAGAGTGAAGTCCGCTTCGGGCAGGACCGGATCGTCTACTCAATGGTGTTGCGGGCAGTGCGGAACACCCTGCTGGAACACACCGGTGCCCAGCCAATCCCGACCATCTTCCGGAGTCCGCTTGCCAGCCAGCCATACCAATCGGATACCGTCCAGCGGACGATGAACCTTGCCAGCCCTGACCGGATCGCAACTCGAACGATGCCTGACGATGATGCCGACCTGCCTGATCTAGTTCCAGCTACTGGCAGGGTGATCCCGGTGCTGCGGGTACTCGGCCAGGTGGCAAACTCGTTTGTCATCGCCGAGGGTCCGGACGGAATGTATCTGGTAGACCAGCACGCGGCCCACGAACGGATCATGTTTGAACGATTGATGGCCGAGTTTGAGTCACGTAGCCCCGACCGTCAGATGCTACTCCAGCCAGTAACCTTGCAGGTTGAACCAGAGCTGATGGAAATGTACCGGCAGGCGGCAGAAGAGTTTACCGGGTTTGGCTTTGATATCGAGGAGTTTGGCCAGGACACGTTGCTGATCCGGGCGATTCCGGCGAACCTGAAGATCAAGGACCCGGGCGGCTCTGTGGCGACGGTGCTGGATGAATTGGTGTCCGGAGGGCGTGGAACAACACGGCTCGAATCACTGGCGATCAGCGCAGCGTGTCACGTTTCGATCCGCGCCGGCCAACCGCTCTCATTGATCGAAATGCGTGAACTGGTTGTGCAACTGGAGCAGTGTTCATCGCCACGTGCATGCGGGCATGGCCGGCCAACGATGATCCGGATGTCGTCAGAAGAGCTCGAGCGTCAGTTTGAACGTCGCTAGATATCGTCGTCCAGGTCTGGTTCTCCAGCCATCTGGAATGCTTCGCGGAATCCTGGAATCTCCGGCGATGACTGCCCATCCTCACCCAGCTTGATCCAGCCATGGCGCAGTGCGTAGATCACCGCTTGCGTCCGGTCGTTCACCTGCAACTTACGAAGAATAGACGTGATGTGGTTCTTGACCGTCTGGTCGCTGATACCCAGAATCTCGGCGATTTCCTTGTTGCTGTTGCCGCGGGCGACGCAGTCGAGAATTTCCACTTCACGCGGTGTCAGTGGCGAGAAGACCGAGTCCGACGCCCGGTCAATCCGGGCTAGTTCCCGGAATTGGTCGAGGACGCGAGAGGCCACGAACGGGTGTGAGAGGACGTTCTCGTTGATCAGGTATTCGCCCCGAGCGACCCGGCGGACGAGGTTGATGATGTGTGATGGATCGACGTCTTTGGTGCAGTAGGCCGCTGCGCCGACGCGGATGGCGTTGAAGAGTTGTTCGTCATCTTCGTGCATCGTCACGATGATGATGCCCATACGAGGATGGCGGCGCTTGATTAGCCTGGCTGCCTCGATGCCGGTCATGCCTGGCATGTTGATATCGAGCAGCACGACATCAGGTGATAGCTCATCGCTCTTCTGGAGTGCTTCGTGACCATCGACCGCTTCGCCGACGACGACGATATCCTGCTCGTTCTCAAGGCTCCAGAGAATGCCACGTCTGAACAGAGGGTGGTCGTCCACCACAAGGACCTGAATACGTTGCATTGGGTGCATGGACCTGACCTCCAACTCGTAACGCTGCCAGAATGTCTTCTTAGTCTACCGTGACCGGCGTACCTGCCGGAGTACCCTGAAGTACCAGATACACACAGCATCCCTTGCCCGGCTCGCTCTCCACCCGGAAGACGCCGCCGACGAGGTCTGCGCGCTCGTGCATCCCTTTGATACCGGTGCCTCCCATCGAGGTTGCCGTCACCTGGGCAGGGTCGAAGCCACGTCCGTTGTCGCAGACGCTCACGCCGACACTGTTGTCACTATGCGGGCCGATTGTGACCACGACCTTCGAGGCACGGGAATACTTGGTGGCATTGTGCAGTGATTCCTGGATGACCCTGAATGCGGTCATCTCCTGTTCGAACGTCATATCCGGGAGTGGGAGCGATGTTTCCAGCGTAACGTCCATTGGCAGAATCGATCGATAGGTGCTGATGTAATGCTCGATCGTGGCAACCAACCCCCGGTCCTGGAGCATTGTGGGCTTCAGGTCGAACATGAACCGTCGGATTTCGGTGAGACCTTCTCGAAGGCTGCCTTTGATTCGTTCGATTTCGCCCAGAGCGGTCGCCTCGGTTGGCCCCATCTTGATTGCGCGCTCAACGAATTCAAGTCCGATGATTGCGTTGGCAAAGGCCTGTGCTGGTCCATCGTGGATGTCACGGGCGAACCTTCGGCGCTCCTCTTCCTGAGCCTGGATTCGAGCGATCCGCAGGGCAAGTTCACCGGCTGCATCAGTATCTGGCAACTCGCCATCAGCTTCGAACTGCCGGCGGGACACGGAAAGCATCGTCGCAAAATCAGTCAGCCGACGTTCAAGCATTGAGGTGCGAATGGATTCTTCAGTGAGTTGGCGTTCACGAACACGGAGTGGTGCGGCTTCCGGTGCTGCAACCACATGGGGGGTGCCAGTTTCGAGCGAATAGAAGATATCCATCTCCTCGCGCTCGTGTTGAACGTTGGATCGTTCGCGGGTGACTTCCTCGTTGATCTCGCCAACATTGGAAGACAGCGAAGCGATCTCGGATTCAAGGCTCCGGATGGCATCGAGTGCTGCCCGGACAAACTGGTCCAGATTGTTTTCGGGCGGTTGGCTCACCTATGTCTCCTGTTGGAGTTACGATAGTTCATGCCATGGAACAGCAATGTTCTGCCGTCGAAAATCTGCTGGCTGCCGGTGGTGCTACGATTGCGCTCGGAACCAGTTGTGAAGAGTATAGCAAACGAGACGTCAAGACTGTACGTACACTAATACGAATGGGGAAAATGTGATCGGATTGGTCACGATCGGACAAGCACCCCGGGATGATGTTGTTCCGTCAATGTTCCCAGAAACGCCGGCGGAAGAGCTCTTGCAGGCCGGCGCGCTGGACGGTCTGGACGACGGACAGATTGCCTCTCTCGCGCCCGCTGGCGACGAGCTGCCTCTTGTCACCCGGCTGGAAGATGGACGTGAAATTGTCATTTCCAAGCCACGGATCATTCCGTATATGGAGCAGGCAATTGAGCGTGTTGAAGAAGCAGGTGCAACACAAATCTGTGTGCTTTGCACCGGCGAGTTTGCGCTTTCCAGCAAACGGGCAATGCTGGTCTATCCGGACAAGGTCCTGGCCGGCGTTGTTGATGGACTGTTCCCGTCTGGCCGTCTGGGAGTGCTGATGCCGCATGCCGGACAGATCGGTTGGGCATTGGAAAAATGGGCGCGTCCCGGACGGGAGCTTGTCGCAGATTGGGTCTCTCCCTACCAGGCGGAAGCTAACCCGAAAGTCGTCTTTGGCCGTCTTGCTGAGGCGGGCGTAGAAGGTGTGGTGCTCGACTGCATGGGGTTTGGGCCGGAGATAGCGGCAGTTGGTCAGCAGTTGACCCGATTGCCGGTGATTCAGGCGAACCGGATGGTTGGTGCCGTCCTCTCGGCGATGACCTATCGCGACGTGGTTCGTTGAAGCCAGCCGTCGGTCAACAGTCGCCGTACAGTGTCGATCGCGTCAAGGTCGGGGACACCGATTCTCCGGGCGATTCTTCCAATATCCTGCGGCTGGTCGGTCGCCGCCCAGATCAGCCACTCAATCTGCGAGAACCGGACCGGATCCGGGCTATCGTCGCGGCGCATTACTCTGGTTGATTGCCGGTAGCCCTCTTCGAGATGCTCTTCCATTTCCGATTGCCAGCGCGATCCATCCAGGACGAGTTGCTGAACCGACAGCGAAACGGCAAGCGGACAGCTGGCGGGCCGGTCAACGGTGATTTCGAAGGTGCCTTCGTCGAGCGACAGGTAGGGATAGACGAGTTGCTCGATACACCGGCGCACAAAAAGGTCCCAGCGGTGCGGTTCGACCAGGTTACGCACAACGAATGAAAGCCCCGGTGAATTGCTGGACGGCGAGACGTCTGCGAACGTAGCACCGGCGCGGACTGGTAACAGCTCGCACGCCTGAATCGCCTTGTGTACGTCAAATGCCGGATTGCCAACGCCGATGATGCGTCCGGATTCGAGTTGAACCGAAGAGGTTCCGGCAGACGTAGCGACATCGAGCGTTCCGGTTTTCTCAGCCAGCGCGAACAACTGGAGCAGCTCGGCCATTGTGAACTCGCGAAGCTCACCCTGCATGTTGCTGCCTCTCCCGGACGTTGATCAATCGTATCTCCCGCGGATTGCGTTGTACCGAACACGCAGCACGTCTGCAAACATTCGGATGGAATCGGTTAGTGGTGCAACCTTGCTGCCAGGGACATGCGTCCATTCTACCGGGACTTCAACCAACCGATAGTCTCGCCGGCGGGCGAGAAAGAGGACCTCAACATCAAACCCGGTTACCCGCGGGCCAACGACCGCTTTGCTGCCGTCATACAGGCGCAGGTCGGGGAAGATGTCCTGGACAACATCTGCTCGAAACGCTTTAAACCCGCACTGGGTGTCATTGACCCCGGGAACAGCGACGATCCGGACAAGCGCGTTGAACACCCTTCCCATCAGGTGACGGTAGCCTGGTTCACCGTGCCGGCTGGATCCAGCCCCTTCGCGTGACCCGAACGCCACCCCTGCGCCATTTTCAAGCGCCTCGATGAGTGGATGAATGTAGTGCAGCGGCGTTGAGAGATCTGCATCGAGGAATATGACCTGGGAACCGGTTGCGGCAAGCATTCCGGCGGTGACCGTAGCCGCCTTGCCATGATGGGGAAGCTGGAGCAGTCGAACCGCGACCGTGCCAGCCGCACCTTCGGTCACCACCGACGTGGTTCCGTCGGTGCTACCGTCATCGGCGACAATGACTTCAGCGGGCCAAGGTTGCTCGCCAAGCCAGGCAATAACTTCCCGGAGTGTCGCCGGCAAGCGTTGCTCTTCGTTGTATGCCGGGATCACTACCGATAGAAATGGTTTGTTGCTCACTCCTGCCAAAAGCCTTGTCTGCCGTGATTGCCCGATGGCTGCTGCCCGGGTGTCGTTGGACGTCTCGGGAAGTGTACTAGCGCCGTCGCCGGCTGGCGTTAGCGATCGATAATCAGGCTCTTCACACGTGCAAGCGTGGCCGGGTCGCAATCGGGCCGAGGTTGCCGCTCCTTCATAAAGGCAAGGACCCCGTGCAGCGTTCCGGAAAGCGAACGCCGGGCGGCAGGCTCGCGGACGTGTTTCAGATTGCGCCGGGTTCGGCCAAGTTGGTGGGCGATGATGCGCAAGCGGGTTGCCTTCCAAACTGGTTCGGGTAATGCACGGGCGTAGAGAAGCCAGAGGTTTCTGGCAACGTAGTAGCTGGCAAGCGTTCCGCCACCGGTTGCCGACAGGTGGTGGTAGACAACAGCATGTGGCGCAAACCAGCATGGCAGGCCGGCGAGTTGCAGCCGCCAGCCTAGCTCGACATCTTCGCAATACATAAACAGGCGGGTGTCGAACCAGTCGCCGTTGGGCAAACGGACCTCTTCCAGCGCTGATCTGCGATAGAGGACCGCACCGCCGCACGCCGAGAAGATTTCGGATTCCTGGTCGTACTGACCGGTATCCGGCAGCCAGACTCCCCGGTTGCCAGGCATACCCCAGGCAGACCAGGTGTCGCCGGCTGAGTGGATGAGACCTCGATCTGACGCCAACAGCAGCTTGCTTGCGATACTGCCGGCTGCCGGGTGGCGATCGGCGCAGGCAACCAGCTCGCCCAGCCAGGTTGGCTCGACTTCGGTGTCGTCGTTGAGGAGCACAATGTATTCAGCATCCGATGCGTCGATGGCCCGGTTGAAGACCCGGGTCAATCCCTGATTCTTCTCGTTTCGAAGGATGATGGCATTGGGAAACAGGCTCACCAGGTCGGCGGGGAGAGGAGTGTCAGAACCGTCATCAACGACGATCAACTGAAAATCAGTGAACGTTGATGACTCGAGCGAGCGCAGACACTCCCGGAGCAGAGCAACACCATTGAACGTGGGAACGATTAGGCTTACTCGGGCCATCGGTTCAGACAACCTTCGAGGGCATCGCGCCAATCCGGCAGATTGATTCCCAGGTCGGCCAGCGCCAGTGACTCCATACGGCCATTGGTTGGTGGCGCGGCATCGCGAGTGTAGTCCGCAGCTGGAATTGGTTGGACCTCACACTCAAGCCCGGCGATGTCCCGGACGGCGACCGCCCATTCATGCCAGGATGCGCTGCCCTGGTTGGTGACATGATAGGTCCCAAATGGCGCGTTCCGGACTATCGATACGATGCCGGCGGCCAGGTCTCCGGCATAGGTTGGATTGCTAAATTGATCATCAACGACCGTGATCCGGTCGTGCTCGTTCATCAGGCGAAGCATCGTTGCGACAAAGTTGGTTCCGGATTCAGCATAGACGCTTGCCGTTCGGACGACATAACAGTTTGGTGTTGCACAGAGTGATTCGTCTTCGCCGGCCAGTTTCGATTCGCCATAGACGCTGATCGGGCCAACGGCGTCGAACTCGTGATAGGGCGACTCTTTCTCACCGTTGAACACGTAGTTCGTCGATACGTAGACCATGTCTGCCCCGATGCTGGCAGCAGCCTGGGCGACATGTCGTGTTCCCAGCGAGTTGGCAGTGAATGCCCAACCTGGTTCACGTTCGCAGCGATCGACATTGGTTGCGGCGGCGGCGTGAATTACCAGGTCTGGTGCGACGGTTGCCAGCGTATCGCGGACCCGTTTCCAATCCCGGATATCGAGTTCAGCGCTTGAGAAGGGAAAGAGTTTCCAAGAGTCGCCGGCTGCAGATTGCAACGCCCGGCCAAGTTGCCCACCGGCCCCGGTTATCAGCACCCGACGTTTGTGCATTGAGCCGCTCCATCATTCGAACCGTTTCACCATTCAGCCGATTCGATGATACACTGCCAGACAAAGTGTCCGTACACAATGTTGACTAGCTGGAACACGGAGTGAGAAATGACCCGGATCTACGTTCATCCAACCTGAACCGGCTGCAAAAAGGTGCAGTTGCACCTGGATGAGGCGGGGATTCCCTACGAACGCCGCGACTACTTTGGGAACCGGTTCTCGGTCGAAGAGTTGACAGGATTGTTCGGTGGAATGGGTATCTCGCCCAGAGACGCGCTTTCGACACGCTCGCGGGTGTATCAAGCGCGGCGCGACGAGATTGACCAGATGGACGACCGGGCGTTGATCGAATTGATGATCGAAGAACCGACGCTGATCCGCCGGCCGATTGTCGTTTCAGGAGATAGCTGGACGATCGGCTCGCGCAAGGCTGATCTGGAACAGCTGGCAGCAACAGTTTTGGAAGGGTAGGTTCATGCTCTATCTTGGCGCACACATGTCGGTGTCCGGTGGTCTGCACAATGCCATCAAGGACGCCGTTGCATCCGATTCGGACTCAGTACAAATCTTCACCAAGAATCAGCGGCAATGGAATGCCAAACCGATTGCCGAAGCAGACGCAACCCTGTTCAAGGAAAAGTTCGTTGAAGCGGGACTCAAGCAGGTAATCTCGCACAATTCCTACCTGATCAACATGGCCTCGCCGAAGGACGAACTTTGGGAGAAGTCGATCGCCGCCCAGAAGGACGAGCTTGAGCGCGCCCAGCAACTGGACGTTCCATATGTAGTCGCACATCCGGGTTCACATGTTGGTTCCGGACGAGAGACAGGGCTGGACCGGATCGTCGAGGCGCTGAACCGGATTCACACTGACCTTCCCGGATACAAGCCAAAAACGTTGCTTGAAACGACTGCAGGACAGGGCACGAATCTGGGATCGACATTTGAGGATCTGAGTTACATTCTGGAGCGCGTCGCAGCTCCGGAGCGGCTTGGCGTCTGCTTTGACACCTGCCATGTCTTCGTCGCCGGCTATGACATCCGCACGCCGGAAACATATGCCGCAACGATGGAAGAGTTCGATCAGGTGATCGGCCTCGACCAGATTCTGGCGTTCCACTTCAACGACTCCAAGGGCGACATCGGTAGCAAGAAGGACCGCCACGACCTGATCGGCAAGGGCTTCATCGGCGTCGAAGGATTCCGCAGCTTCATGAACGATGCGCGGTTTGAAGGTAAGTCCGCCTACCTCGAGACCGACAAGGGCGACAACCTCGAAGAGGACATCGCCGCCATCAAGCTGCTTCGTTCACTGGTAGCTTGACGACGATTCCGTTGAAAAATGCACGGTCCGTGGATGTTCCCGAACCGTGCATATGGCACGTCTCCCAGTTTATCGAACGTATTCGATTACCGATAGCAACGGGCAGGGCAGGCGTTCCTGGTCAGAGGCTTCGATCAGGTAGCGAGCATAGTGCAACTTGCGCCGGCCGCCTGAACCGAGGAAGCGGCGGAACTGACGGTCGATTGGTTTGTCTCGCCATTCCGGTTGGTTTCGAAACGTCCTGAACGGGCGGACATCCCCGGCTGACTGGACAATCTCTTGGATTGCATCCACCCCGACCGCCCGGATTAGCTCATCTTCGAGGTCGTCGACACACCTAAAGAATCCGAGCCTTGCCATCTCTTCCGGGTTTGCCGGCGATCCGAGTCCAGCCCGCTCCAGATTGCGAGCAATGACTCGAGCTTCCCCAGCATCGTACAGACCAGCCAACCTCACGTTTTGCCCGTAGCGTTCCAGAAACGAACCGATCGAAGTCGCTCCACCCATTTCGACGACTGAGATACGTTCGGCAACCAAAGCGATGCCCAGGCGGTCTGCCAACGTCTCGATGGCGATGCGGTCGCTCAGCCCTTCCACCAGGATTACACCGTTCGATTGTGGATCGCTCGTCATTTCTGCCGCACCGGCGCACGACCGCTGAGGTCGGCAAAGTCCAGTGGGCCCATGTCACTGCCGTAGTCCGGTGGTGGCACGCCGATTGATGTCAGGATTGTGCAGATTTGGGAGCGGTGTTCGATGCCGTGGTGGAGCACGCCGATTGCAAAGATGCCGGCAGGCACATCGCGAATGGTGCCGTCGATCCAGTTCGTTGCATACGTACGCTCTGCGTCGAATGGCTTCGCCAGGAATCGCTCCCAGCAGGCTTCAAGGGTATCGACCCGAAGCCTCAGGTCGCCAAGGCTGTCTCCTACCTCAGGAATGTCCTCGCCGGTTTGGCGCCTGGCATCGTGTTCTTCGCAGGAGACGATGTGGCGCATGGTGTCGATAATCGAGCCGTATGCCCCCACTGCGGTTGCGTTGAGCTGATCCTCGGATAGCGGTTGGCAGAGGGCCAGCAGTTCACGTGTTGCCCAGGTGTTGTAACGGAACCCGTCGATCAATCCGTCGTTCATCACAGATTCTCCAATTCGGTGTTGATTTCAGCAACGACCAGACCACCCCCGCCCAGGACTCGGCAGAGGCAGCCTGATCGCTTCACGGGAAGCGAACCTGATTGTCTACGACGATGTTATCGGGTTCATCAGTTCTGTCCCCAACATCAACAGTGAATCGGCGATTTCGGATCGAACTAAATTCGGTTTACGACCAGCAGTCGTGTTTCAGTCATGTCTTCGATGGCGTAGCGGATTCCCTCGCGGCTGAGACCGGAGTCCTTCACGCCGCCATACGGCATGTGGTCGATCCGGTAGGTCGGGATGTCGTTCAGGATGACCCCGCCGACTTCCAGTTTGTCGAACGCCATCAGCCCGTGTTCGAGATTCTGGGTGAAGACGCCCGCCTGGAGACCAAAGACCGAGTCGTTGATCTGGGCGAGTCCCTCTTCCCAGGTATCAAACGGGAACACCGCAACAATCGGAGCAAATGCTTCGCGAGAGCAGACGAACGAATCGGTCGAGACATTCGTCAGGATCGTTGGCGGGAAGAATCCACCAGCCGGCTCGCCGCCCGAGAGAACCCGTGCGCCCTCTTCAACCGCACTATTCACCCAACCGTGAATCCGGTCAACCGCGCCGGCGTCGATCATTGGCCCGAGGTCGGTTGCCGGATCGGCCGGGTCGCCCATCTTGACCTTTCCTGCAGCATCAACGAGCCGGGCAAGCACATCCTCATAGACATCCCGGTGGACATAGGCACGCTGGACCGAGATGCATACCTGGCCGGCGTAGGCAAAGGCACCGGTCAGGATGCGGTTGACGGCGACATCGAGGTTGGCATCCTTGTCCACCAGCACACCAGCGTTGCCGCCGAGTTCCAGGACAACCTTCTTCTTGCCGGCGCGGGCTTTCATGTCCCATCCGACATCCGGCGATCCGGTGAACGAGAGCAACTTGAACCGGTCATCAGTCACCAGCTTGTCGCCAACCTGACGGTCCATCGGCATGATTGAAACCATGCCGGCCGGAATTCCAGCCTTCTCGACCATCTCGGCAACGACGAGCATCGTCAGCGGATCACGTGTCGGCGGTTTGAGGATCAGCGGATTGCCAGATGCCAGGGCCGGACCGAGTTTGTGCAGCGCCAGATTGAGCGGGAAGTTGAACGGAGAGATGCCGGCGATCGGGCCAATCGGTACCTTGCGGGTAACGCCAAACCGACCCTTGGACGATGGCATCAGGTCCAGCGGGAACTGCTCACCGGTGATCCTGCCAGCCTCTTCAGCGGCAAGACGCATCGTGAAAATACCGCGGTCGACCTCAACGTTGGCATCCTTGATTGGTTTGCCGGCTTCTGCGCTCACAAGTGCGGCAAGTTCGTCGCGACGTTCGGTCATCTGGTCGGCGATCGAG
Organism: uncultured Thermomicrobiales bacterium; assembly: GCA_964601285.1. Classification (GTDB taxonomy): domain Bacteria; phylum Chloroflexota; class Chloroflexia; order Thermomicrobiales; family CFX8; genus CAYWXR01. The sequence continues at coordinate 11,942 of CAZRNC010000018.1, forward strand.
TTGAGGTAGCCAACGCGCTCGTAGACCGGCATCGCACTATGCTCGCGGAACGCCTCTTCCGCCTTGTCGATGGCGAATTCAAGGTCGGCATCAGTTGCGAAGTATGTTGTTCCGAGCGTATTCCCATTATAGGGATTGGTGATCTCGATGGTTGCGTCGCTGGTTCGCCATTCGCCGGCGCAGTAGAACGGATAGCTCTTTGTCACCCTGCACATTCCTTCCGGTAGACCGGTGCTCTGGACCGGTGTCTGGATATCACGATACAACGCAGGAAGCGCCCGGTCAAAACGACCGGGCGCTTCCTGTACTCGTGTCCAATTGAGGTGATCGGGTTAGACCCTGTCCCACCAGGTAGTTTCCTGCTCGCCGATGCGGGCAAGCTCAGTCTTGGTGTAAATCAACCCGTCGCGTTCCTGGACGGACAGTTCATACTGCATGCTCATCGTGATCGCATCGACCGGGCAGACCTGGGCACAGAAGCCACAGAAGAGGCATCGGCCGGATCGCAGGATAAACTCGCCGAGTTCACGGTCGCCCTCTTCAGATGGGACGACATGCATTTCCAGACATGCTGTCGGGCAAATGCGGGCACAAAGCCCACAGGCGACACAGAGCGCCTCACCGGTTTCCGGATCTGCCCGCAGAGAGGGCAATCCACGGAACCGCTGGGGCATTTCCCGCTTCACGTCGGGATATTCGAACGTTTCCGGTTTGCGGGGTAGTCGCTTCAGCGTGACCGCAAATCCCTTGAATTCCTTCAGCATGGCAATCGATCTACCTTCCTACAGCGGTTCTCAGTCCGCAAGCAGTTGTACCTGGTCCGGAACCAGACCATTGCCGACAGAGAGGTACACCGACGGATCAGCGCCGAATGTGCGAACGGGCCATTGAATGCCGCCGCGCTCCAACCGTGGGAATGAGATACCGGCATAGTTATCGACCAGTGCCGTAATCTCATCCAGAATGGCCGAGATGTTGCTAACTTCGATGGAATAGCCGAGCCGGTCTGCAATCTCGCTGATGTACCAGAGCGTGCCGTGTGCTTCGCCCGGTGCTGTGACGGCGAGCCGCAGTCGCTGGACGGTGCGATCCATGTTGGTCATGGTGCCGTCCTTCTCGAGGTACATCGCTGCCGGCAGCACGATATTCGCCAGCTTGGTCAGTTCACTGTGGAATGCATCTTCGACGACCAGGAACTCCAGCTTGGCCAGTGCGTCCAGCAGTTCGGGGTCCACGGCATCCGACCAGTAGTGCGACTGGGCGGAAATGTACATTGCCTTGATTGTGCCGCTGTTGATCGCCGCCGGCAGATCGCTGATGCTGACTCCAGGTTCGGATGGGAGATCACGAAGCTGCTTGAATCCGTTCTGGGAAACGGCAGATTCGTTCCAGCGGGCGGACCAGATCTCGCCGAGACCGGCACGTGATGTTGCATCGCTTACTGCGTATCCGCCTGGCAGGTAGTCCGGCCGGCAGCCGACATCGATCGAACCCTGGTAGTTGGCGCTCATCCGGATTCCCAGAACGCCGCCACCCGGAACGCCGACGTTGCCGCAGGCGATAGCCATGTTGTTTGCTGCGAGGAGTGCATCGGCAACCGAATTGTCGGATGCTGCCAGCGTATGCCAGATTGAGCTGGCAGGGTAGCTTGCACCAGCTTCGTCGCTCTTGCCCTTGCCACCAGTGGCATAGAGAATGGCGCACTCGCGGAGTTCATTGACATCGACCCCGGAAGCTGCTGCGATGGCTTCGACGTCCACACCCGTGACGAGACTGGCTGCGCCAGCGTCAGTCGTAAGTCCTTCGTCGACGATGACCTTCAGCATTGCCTTGAGGACATCGCCCTCGGTTCCGGCTCGTGCCGGCAACCAGTGGTCGGAGCGCTCACCCAACGGAATGTGATCGCTGGAAACAACGATCATCTTCGTTTCACGGTAGCGCTGTGCCCAGTAGAGCCAGTAGGACGCCACCGGGGCAACTTCGCCGATGCTCGGGCCAACAACCAGGACCGCGTTGGAGTCGCTCATTGCTTCCTGCATGCCGGCGGTGTTGGCTGTTGTGCCAAACGACTTGACGCCAGCCTGCTCGATCTCCACCTGAAGCGGGGAGATCAGCCGGTCGATGTTGTTGCTGCCCATCGTGGCGCGAGTGAACTGCTGGAGCACGAAGTTATCTTCGTTGGTATTGTCCGGCGATGCCAGAGCAGCAAACTGGCTGCCCTGATAGTGCCGGAATGCTTCGGCGACGGTCTCCAGCGCTTCGTCCATCTCGATTTCGAGGAACTCGTCACCTTCGCGGACCATCGGATAGCGCAAGCGGGTTGGGTCCTGAACCTTCTCGTGGCCCCAACGTCCGCGCTCGCAGGTGTAACCGAGGTTGACGCCGCGATCCCAGAG
>CAZRNC010000018.1:14347-16829 GCA_964601285.1 uncultured Thermomicrobiales bacterium
ATCCCAGAGGTGGGTGGCCCGGCGGACAAAGCCGCGGGTGTGTTCAATGTTGATTGTGCAACCGACATCGCAGAGACCACAGATGGTTTCGGTCGAATCCAGTTCCCAAGGGTGGTGGCCGAAGTGCCGGTCGGTCAGTGCGCCAACCGGGCAGACCGCGATGCACATGCCACAGTTGGTGCAGGTCGTGTCGGCCAGGTCGATGCCGTATGCCGGGCTGATCTCGGCTTCCAGACCGCGGCCCACCACTTCGATGGCGGTAACCCCGACCATCTCATGGCAAACGCGGGTGCAGCGGGCACAGATAATGCAGCGGTCCCACTTGTAGTCAATGTAGGAGCTGAGGTGCTTGTATGTCTGGGCCAGCTTCGGCCGGCGATAGGGATTGCTGTTGACATTGTGCAGGTAGGTGTTGTCCTGCAAGTAGCACTCGCCCGATTTATCGCAGGTTGGGCAGTCGAGTGCGTGGTCGATGAGATACATCTGGAGAATGAACTGTCGTGCCTCAACCACCGGCTGCGACAACGTTGAGACTTCCATGCCATCGCGAACCTGTGCGGCGCAGGACTCGATCAGTCCACCGCGATTGCCCAGGATTTCAACCGTACAGATGCGGCACGAACCCCATGGCCGCAAGAGCGGCTGGTAGCAAAGATTCGGAACGACTATGCCTGCTGACTCAGCAGCGTTCAGGATCGTTGTTCCGGCTGGAACAGTGACTTCCTGACCGTCGATCGTCAGTGTTACGAGTTGTACTTCAGACTTGGCAACCATCGTGGATTGCACCACTTTCTCTGGTCATCGTCCGTCAGGCGACGGAGCCGCGTCGGTTTCCGCGCACCTCCGGTAGATTGTCTGAGGAGTGCAACAAATGAAGGCGTTGCAGACAATCGAACCGACCCCCCGGCGCGGGGTCGCAATCCCGCCAACGGCGAGACTACAAACCAGTGCAGATTCTACACCAGATTGCCGCTTCGTTCACAATCCTTGCTTGTCTGGTGACGCGATCCGGAGCGGAAACATGGGGGTGAGGGTGCGGACAGCGGGATTCGAACCCGCACGGGTTCGAATCCCGCTGTCCGCACGGGAGTTACCTCCCAACGATTTTTAAGACCGCAGCGTCTGCCGTTCCGCCATGTCCGCCGATGGCATAAGAAAAGCGGACCACGTTGGCCCGCTAATCGGAGCGGAAGACGAGATTCGAACTCGCGACCTTCTCCTTGGCAAGGAGATGCTCTACCACTGAGCCACTTCCGCAATTCACTTGTACGGGGAAGTGTATTCTGCATTGGCCTTCTCGTCAAGCTGATTTCGGGTAGAACGCGTGTATGATTCCCGATAGGCTCCTGATCGTGAGTCTGGAAGCGCTTTCAACGAAGGGGCAACCGCCTGGTGTTCAAACTATTGGTAAGCGACTGGGGCATTCTGTTTGCGCTGGTGGTTGTTCTGCTATCGCTGAGCAAGTTCTACCGGTCGACGGTGGAAGCGATGTTGCTGGATCGTGAATCGACCTACCGGTTGCTTTCCCGCCTGAGTGTTGGCTGTATCCTGGTCACGATGTTCTGGATCACTGCGTTTGACAACTGGCGGCAGATCCTTGGCGTGCTGACTCGCTACACACACGATGAACGCCGGGCGAACCAGAGTGATCCATTTTTCACTGCCCCACCAGATGACATTGTCCGATGGATCACCTACGCGCTGGTCGTCGGGTCGATTCTCGGTGCAGGGTATCTCTTTGCCCGCTACGCCAGGGGCTACTGGGGTCCGCTGGTCTTCACACCGATCGCTGTCGCGCTCTATTACATTTTCAATGCTTTCCGGTTGCGCCTGGATGTCGATTCTGTCCGGATTGCCGACCAGAACATCACCGGCTTGTGGGAGATCATTTCGACACTGGTCTGGATCGTCAGTATCTGGGCGATGTTTGTCCTGTTGATCATCAGTGCATTTACCATGCTTTGGGGACCGACTGCTCTGGTCGTCTCGATCATCTATCGCAACACGGTCGGCAAGATCAAATATGAAGAGCCGGAGATGTTCCGCAAGATGCGCGACCGCAACGAAGCTCATCGAGCCTCGGAGTAGACCCCAAACGTCGTGGGCGGATTCTGCCCGTCGTTGTGCTTCAAGCGCCCACTCAATTGAGTCATTCCTGGCCATCCCTTCGTCATCTCTCGACTTCGCTCGGGATGACGGTCTAAGCGCCGATCTTCTCAACGTGCAATCGATGGTCCTAAGATAGTGGGAACGCGTGAATGTATTCACGCGGCCAGGCTATTCGGGTGTCAAACGGGCGAATGCAAGCACCCGTTCCGACTCATTCCAGTTTGGGCTTATACATGCCTCTTACACTGTCATCCTGCCCTCGACCGTTGTAGGACACCATGGTGAAGGTTGAACGGTTGATTCGCTCGCGAGAGCAGACCAGGCTATGCCTGTCATCCTGAGCGAAGTCGAAGGATCTCGACCCTCGAATCTT
>CAZRNC010000019.1:0-16540 GCA_964601285.1 uncultured Thermomicrobiales bacterium
TGCCGACGAGGGCGGTGCCGGCGGCGCCGATGCCGGTCCAGACGGCGTAGGCGGAGCCGACCGGTAGCGTTCGCAGGCCGAGTGAGAGCAGCCAGAAGCTGGCGATGGCAAACACGGCGAATGAGATGACCCACGGCCAGCGGCTGAGGCCGTGGCTTTCCTTGAGTGATACTGCCATGATGACTTCGAGAAGACCGGCAACGATTACATAAAGCCACGCCATGCTGGGCAGGTCCCTTCTGGCTGCGGGACAGGCCGAAAAAGGGCGCTATCCCATGAGAGTTGAACATTGCGCCGTCTTGTCGTACCGGGTACGGCGCAGCCTCTCGTCCGGGACCTGCCGTTGTGGCGGGCCAACATAACTATAGCAACAGTACAGATAGCTACCAGGGGCCAATGATCTTGTCGAGGATCGCCAGCAGGATGACCGCGATCAGGGCGATTGCACCGGAGATGGCGAGCGTCAGCCGGCGGACGGGCTGAGACTCAGGGCCGGCAAGCTTGTACGCCGCTACCCCGCCGATGGCTCCGAGCGTGAGCAACAGCGGGAACCCACCCAGGACGCCGTAGAAGACGACCGCCAGCAGCGCTCTTGGCATGGCGGCCAGTCCGGATTCGTAATCGCTGAACGGTATCGGGAACCGGTAGACGAGCGCACAGAGGGCGGTAAGCGGAAACGCCAGCAGCACGGACGAGATTGCACCGATGAAGATTGCTGATCTCACCTATGCCTGCCTTTCACTGATGCCGGACGAGGGACGGGGCCGCGAACGGCCCCGTCTGACGTGCTGGTTTAGACTGCGCGGTTATCGCGGCCCCAGTGGTGGGTCAGGAAGTTTGCCTTGCCAGCCTTCTCAAGGGCAGCGGCGACGTCTTCCTTACTACGGTTGCCCGTTGGCAGGCTATCGGCGTCGGCCAGCGCGATGGCGATACGGGTGGCGAATGCTGCGCCCATCTGCAGACCGCGCAGGTGGACCTTGTCGACGGTGTCACCTTCGGTGTGGCCATAGCCGCGGCCGATCATGCCGGCGGTGGAATCGGCGCTGTTCAGCGTGCAGCTCGGGAACCCTTCCAGGAAGAACGGGAAGTGGTCCGAATGGGCGCTGATGCGGTTGTTGGTGTTGATGTCGTAGAAGTTGTCCTTCGACCACTGCTTGAACCAGGCCCGCATGTTTTCGTCGTCGGTCGTGTTGACCTGATCCTGGCCACCGTGCCCGCGGCCGGCACCGTCCAGGTTGACGACGTAGACCAGCTTCTCGTTCGAATCGGGATCGATGTAGCGTTCGACATGCTTGAAGCTGCCGCCGAGGCCCAGCTCTTCATAGCCGAAGCAGATGATCCGGATGGTGCGCTCAAGCTCCCCGGCGAACGGGGCAAGCGCCTTGCCGATTTCCAGTCCGACCAGTGTGCCGGCTGCGTCATCACCTGCGCCATAGGCGACGTCGTGGCCGTCGTAGTGACCGCCCATCAGGATGATCTCGTCGGCGTTCTTGCCGGGCACATCGCCAACGACATTGTGGGACTTCGAGAGATAGGTGCGGTTGTCCAGCTTGATGCGGACGCGCGGGGTTCCGCGTTCGGCAAGCCGGCGGATCATGCTGCCGGATTCGTGGTTGATGCCGATACCGGGGATGGCTGCTTCGTGGTCGCTGTCTTCCTTGCCGCCGGGGTTTTGTGCGTACAAGGCCCCGGTGATGTGGAGCAGGCCGGGGTTCTTGTTCACCATAATGTGGCCGATTGCACCACCTTCAACTGCCAGGCGGTATTTGTCGGTGCGGTGCAGGGCGACCTGTCCGGGCCGGTTGGTTTCGGCAGCGCTGAGGACGATCTTGCCGCGGATGCTGTCGCCGGCGCGGGCGAAGTCTTCAGCTTCACCTTCGCCGACGTCGACCAGTTCGCCCTCAATCTCGCCGGAGCCGGCGAAGGGCATCGAGATGGCCGAGAAGGAGCGTTCCACCGGTGCGGTCATGGTCAGCTCGCAGGAGCCACGCTCCCAGGCGTAGACCGGGAACTCTTCGAGGTGGACGTTCTGCATGCCGTATTCCTCCATTTTGGCCTTGAGGAATTCGGCTGCCTTGTGTTCGCTTTCGGTGCCGCCGAAGCGGGAGCCGATATCGTCGCAGAGATGGAGCAGGCTGTCGTAGATTTCGCCGCTCGTCCAGATGTTGCCAAGGATTTCGCGTTCAATCTTCCTTGCGGTGTCCGACACAGGGATATTCCTTTCTTCCCGCCACGGTCTTTCTCCGGAGTAGCATGGGCAGTCAGGGCCGGTTTGTCAACGGCTGGGCAGGGACTGAATGATAAAATCAGACCGAGCTATTGATCCATAGAGAAAGCGAGGACATCCATGGCTGCACCGGCAAACGATGTCCGGACCGACGAAGGACTTGTTCGATTTACTGAAGAGGAAGCCGCTGCGATTTTCGATGCCCGCGCCCGGCGCCACTTTGGCATCAGCGGTCCGGAGTTCGTGAAGCGTTGGAAAGCGGGCTGCTACGACCATATTGGCGATGAAAGACACTATATGGCGATGCTCTTTGCGTTGCCTTTGGTCGGTGAGAATCCTTGGCAGCGTTAGGTATCAATTGAGTTGACGGGCGAGACGCCATTCGATGCTTTCGAAAGCTTTGCGCGGCCATTTCGGGCCGCGCTTCGCTGTGTTGCTCAGGTGTGGCTTGGCTCCCATTTCCGTCCCCAAGCTGATCTTGTCCGGATGTTCCCGAGGAGAATCTGCCGTTCGATGACGCGCGCGGTTCCTGCCATAGCCCTCTTCTTGTTTGGGTTGGGTGTCGCTAGCGGGTAGGATGGTGAGTGATAGACCGTCTGTCAATGATTCGGAGCAGGGCGTGGATGCGCACCCTACATTCCAAACCGACGCATTCCATTGTCCCAACGCTCCACCAACGCCTTTCCCTGGATAATTTCTAACACCACTGTCCATATGGGAAAGGGCAATTCAAACCTATGAAACCATGGCTAATGCTGAGCCTCGCCGCGCTGCTGGTGTGGGGCGGATGGGGCATCTTCGCGAATCTGACGGCACAGCACTTGAGAACCTACAGCGCGATCTTTTGGGAAGTAGCCGGGGCAGCGCTCGTTGCCCTCATCGTGTTGGTCTTTTTCTTGCGGTTTACTGGACTTGAAGCCAATCTGCGAGGGGTGACGTTCGGAATGCTTACCGGCGTGACCTATACCATTGGTCTGATCTTTCTGTTCTTTGCCCTGAGATCAGGAATCGGTGAAGTTGCGGTCGGCACAGGTGGCCGAGTGCACACGATCCTGGTTATCACAGCGATGTATCCACTGCTGGCGGCAGCGCTGAACTATGTGATTCTCAATGAACCAGTCTCGGGCCGGCAGCTACTCGGTATGGTGATGGGCGTCAGCGCCATAGCGGTATTCGTGTCCGGAGGAGAGTAGGTTCGTTTGTGCGCCGTTTCGATGCCGTGCTCGACCATCTAGAATGATGGAGGGAGACTGTTTTGTTGGATAACAAAGGAAACGTGAGATGACCAGGGGAAACAAGCTGCTGTTGAACGGCAGGATCTTCACCGCCGCGGATAGCAAGCGCTGGGCAACGGCGGTTGCCATTCAACACGGAATCATCACCTACGTTGGCGACGATGCAGAGGCTGCCCGCGCAGCCGCCGGCCCGGATGCCAATGTGATCGACCTGGATGGCCGGCTGGCGACGCCGGGCCTGATCGACGTTCACTGCCATCCGATGCTTTACGGCGGATCACTGGCGAACATCGACCTGCGCAACGGCATCACCTCGATCCAGGATGTGCTGGACCGGGTAAAGGATGCAGCCGACCGCACGCCGAAGGGCGAGTGGCTTCGTGGCTGGGGCTACTACACCCTGATGATCCAGGAAGGGCGTCCACCGAACCGGTGGGAGCTGGATAGCGTTGCCCCGGATCATCCGGTCGAGCTGATCCAGCGTTCCGGCCACGAGGTGGCGACCAACTCGCTCGGTCTGAAGATGGGTGGCTACTCCCGTGACACGCCGGACCCGGAAGGTGGGCTGATCGAGCGTGACGCCGATGGCGAGTTGACCGGCCTGCTGATCGAGAACGCCGGCCGGGGATTGCGCGATGCGTCGACGCCTGAACGGACGCCCGAGATGGACGAGGCCGACCTGCGCCGGGCGATTGCGTCGTTCCTCTCGAACGGCATCACCTCGGTTGGAGAGGCGCATGTCACCGATGCCGGTATGTTGCGGCTCTATCAGAAGGTGCAGGCTGACACTTCGGTTCCGCGGGTGCGGTTCAACCTGATGCTGGCGCACGGCTGGATGCTTGAGCTTGCCGAGCAGAGTGGCTTGCAGACCGGCTTCGGCAATGAGTGGCTGCGGGCCGGACCGTTGAAGTTCTTTATTGACGGAACCGAAGGTCAACGCACGGCGATGATGTCTGAGGACTATGACGACGATCCCGGCAACAAGGGTATGTGGATGTTCGCGCCGGATGTCTTCCGGGAACGGATCATCCGCGGTCACCTGGCCGGCTGGCAGTGCGCGGTACACGCCATTGGTGATGCTGCAATCGAGCTGACGCTGGATGCCTATCGCGATGCCCAGGCGCAGTTGTCCCGGCCGGATATCCGCCACCGGATCGAGCATGCGTCGCTCTTGCGGCCAGACCTGATCGACCGTCTGGCGCATGAAGAGGTTATCCCGGTGCCGGGTGGACGCTTCGCCTCGAACGATTATCCGGTGCTAATGGCTCGCTATGGTGCCGACCGGGTGCGCTGGTATCAGCCCTGGAACTCGATGCTGGAGCGCAACATCCCGGTGCCAATTTCGAGCGACGCGCCGGTGCAGCCGCCAGACCCTGCGGCCAACCTCTGGGCGATCATCAACAGCCGGTCAGAGTTTGACCGCGAGCATGTGATGCAGCCGGAAGAGCGGATTTCGCTGGAAGAGACGCTGTTGGCCTACACGCGCAACGGTGCCTGGGCCAGCCACGAAGAGCAGATCAAGGGACAGTTGCAGCCGGGCATGCTCGGCGATGTGACCGTTTTCAACACGGATATCTTTGATGTTGACACGCTGGAGCTGGACGGCATCAAGGTCGACCTGACCATCGTCAACGGCGAAGTTGCGTTCACGCGCGAGGATGCCTGAGCGTAAAGGACGATATGTGTAGTGCGTACGGGCTGGGCGATGCCCCGCCCTTGGCGCGATAGCGCCACCTCGCTTGTGCCAGCCCTCTGGAGGCAACGAGGCGAACCTGCCGGTTCGAGGGCGAGGCTACGCCTGGCCCGTACGAGAATGCCGGGTTGCTGGAAGACTAACAACGCTCACAGGATCGACCGGTATGATTGTGCTGCACTATGGGGAGAGATACGCTGGCAGTCCACCGGGCTGGTGGACCTGAATCAGGATGGAACGCATGCCGGAAACGTTCGAGCTGGTGTTGTTGGTGGTGAGTCTGGTCGCGGCCGGCGCGGCGATCTGGGCGGCAATTGCTGCCCGGTCGACGCTGGCCGAGATTCGACGACAGAGCGAGATCGTTCTGGATGTCGGTCTGTCCGTCGTTGAGCCGGGTGGGCAGCTGCTGTTGCAGGTCCAGAATGCGGGCCGGGTTTCGGCGACGGTTGCCCATGTTGCCGTGCAGATTGAAGCTCCCCGGTTGGGCGCCGAACACCGCGAGAAGCTGGAAACTCCGATGCGGTTGACACTGGCGTTCCAGCTTGCTCCTGCCCGTTCGACGGATATCCGGATGGTATCGCTGGTCGATCTGTCCGAGGCGCTGCTGGCAGTTTCGGTCGAGCGAGCTGACCTGATTGCGCTGGCCTGGGACCAGGATGGCACGCTCCACCGTGGCAGCCCGATGGCGCTCAAGCCGATCGAATGGCGCGAACGTGGTCGTATCGCCAGGATGGCCAGCGCCGGCAAACCGCCGGCCGTCGTCGAAGATGCTGACGACGAATCACCAGCACCAGTCGAACCGGAGCCGGTTGCCGTCAGCGACGACACCGGTCCACTGGAAATCGCCGAACCGGAAGACGAATCCTGAGAGCCTCTATGGCTGTTCTCCAATAAGGATTCGGGCGAACTTGTCAGGGTCGATGCTGCCGCCGCTGATGATGGCGACCGTTTTGCCGCGTTCGCTGGCTGGTGTTTGCAGGGCAGCGGCGGTAGCCAGCGCTCCTGCTCCTTCGGCGACCAGCTTGTTTTTCATGGCCAGGTGTCGCAGCGCCTCGAAGACGGCCTCATCGTCGACGGTCACGATGTCGTCCAGCAGGTCGCGGAGCAGTGGATACATCTCCGGGAACATGAACGAAACGGCGACACCATCGCAGAAGGTGTTGACCTCGACCTTGACCGGCTTGCCGGCCCGCAGTCCTTCGACCACCGAGGTGCAGCCGGTCGGCTGGACACCGATGACCCGCACGTTTGGCTTCAGATGCTTGATGGCATTGGCGATGCCACAGCTCAACCCGCCACCACCAACCGGGACGAAGATCGTTTCAACATCCGGCAGGTCCTCGTTGATCTCCAGCCCGATCGTGCCGTGGCCGGCCAGGACATCGCGGTTGGCGACCGGATGGATGAAGCTGTCCGGCTCGTCACGATAGCTACCGTCGAGCAGGCTCTGGAAGGCGGCGTCGGGGTCGCGCATTTCAGGAACTCCGCCATAGGCAACGGTCGCATCGATTTTCGCCTTGGGTGTGGTGTGCGGCATGATCGCCCGGGATGGCACGCCGAATTTCCGGGCGGCCCAGGCGAGTCCCTGGGCGGTGTTGCCGGATGAGACGGTGCTGACGCCGAGCGCCCGGTCTTCCGGTGAAAGCGCCGCCACGGCGTTGTAAATGCCACGCATCTTGAAACTGCCGACCGGTTGCAGGTTTTCCGGCTTGATCCAGATATCGTCCGACCCGTGGAGTTGCAGCAGCGGGGTACGAATAGCAATACCCTGAAGCCGCTCCCGTCCCTCGTAGACTTCCTCGATGGTTGGTTGCAGGGATTGGGTAGCGGTCATTGGTTGCTTCTCCATTGATACAAACGACGGATGACAGTATGGCTGGTCATAGCGTGCATTCACGCGTATCAGCCTGACTGGCGTATTTTGGCATACGTGCGTTCGGTTCGTCTGCGTAGGGCGGCGTGTTCCAACAGATTCCGGTTGTGGCCGGTGCAAACCAACTTGATATGTCATCCTGAGCGAAGTCGAAGGATCTCTTTCCATGCCGCTTGCCTGGTCCTTGAGCGTTTCATGGAAGGAGATCCTTCGACTTCGCTCAGGATGACAGTGAAAGAGGCATGTACAAGCCCAAACTGGAATGAGTTGGTACTGGTGACGCATTGCAATGCGCCCCTACCCCTGCGGGGGCTACATTCGCCAACCGGTTTCCTTGCGGTGCATCCATTCGTCGATGAAGGAGCGCGCCCGGATGAGGGCCGCTGGGTCTTGCTGGTTGAGCGCTTCCAGGCTGGAGAAGTCGATGCCGCGCCAGGCACGCAACCAGGGCTGCATCGAGGCAGCCATGCCGGCTTGCAGGGCGGGTTCGGCGTCGGTCCACCAGTCGAGGCAGGATTTCACCAGCACAGATGGACTGGTGCGCAGCAATCCGTAACGATTGACCGCCAGGTCGGCCAGTGCGCCATTCAGGCAGCAGGAGAAGGTGAAACGCTCCGGCAGTTCCGGTGCATCGCGGTTGTCACCATTCACCACACACCAGGCAGCAAAGGCGCGGATCGCGGCGGTGGCGGCTGCCTCATTCTCATGCACCGGGGTAGTTTCCACCCGGCTCTGCGACTCCTTGACGGCCATGAAGGGCGTGCCCTTCAACGCGCCATCCAGCTCGGCTTCCAGGGCAGCATCGCCAACGACCCCGAGGAGTGGACGATTCGCCCGCCAGGCGTTGATGTGGCTTTCGGTGATGATCTTGCCATCGATCGAAACCCGGAAATCGGGCGTCTGGGTGTGGCTCATAAAGCCTTCCCGTGTGCCACAACGGGCATGACGTCCGACCTGGAAGCTGGCATCGAACTCGCCCGACTGGATGACGGCGGTCTCTTCTTCATCCGAGATCAGCCGGCAACCTTCCGGAAGCTGGGATGCATCAATGTTTGGATAGCCAAACCCGTGACCGTTTACGATCAGCACTCCGGTTGCGCCGCCATCGAGCAGCCCCTGTGCTGCTGCGATGACGTCGGCCATCATGTGCTGCCGGCCAGATTCCCAGTATTGTGTGAAGACCGGCCAGCACTCGCGGTAATCGGTGATTCCGGAGGTGCCTTCCATGTCAGCGATCAGGAGCACCTGTGTCATAGCTCTTTCCGGCCCGTCCTTTTATTCAGGTCGATTGACTGACGATTGGCCGCCAGGCATCGAATCCTAATAGATCATCACAAATAGTAGTAGCAGCACAACAAGCGCGATCAGAAGTGCGGCGCAGCCGGCAGGCAGTGGTGCAAGTCCTCGCCGGCGGAGTAGTGCCCAGCCCAGCAATCCGAATAGCGCCGGTACGATGATGGTGATCAGGTTCCCGCCAGCCCCCATTACCCGCTCCTCGTCCTGCGATGCCGCCGGTAAGCATCCCACGGGACGGGCTATCCGACAATAGCCCGCCTGTTGTCGGGTATTATCGGGCGTGGGCGCTTTGCCATCGTAGCGTGCAACATGTTGCCCCTACGACCAAATCGCATCGCTGAACCTACCTACTATACAGAAGGGGAACTCTTATGTCCGCGTTGCGACCTGATCCGGTGGATATCGGCCGGGAGTGGCTCGAGCTCGTCGAGGCGGAATATGAGCAGGTTGAGCGGTTGCGTGAATGGCGTAATGATGATTACTACAAGCCGATTGCGCCGCAGTTCGCCGATGACCCCTGGCGTAACGGGGATGAGCTGCTCGATCTCTTGCGAGGGTTCGGCGGTCCGGAATCCGTCTGGCTGGATATCGGTGCCGGCGGCGGGCGCTATGCGTTGCCATTGTCATTGACGAGCCGGCAGGTGCATGCGGTCGAGCCGAGCGATGGTATGCGCGAGGTGCTACGCGGCGAGATCGAGCGGCACGACATCCGGAACATCGAGGTCCATGACTATCGCTGGCCGGATGGCTCGGACCAGATTGAGGCCGATTTCAGTCTGGCTTCCCATGTTGGCTATGACATTCGTGACATCAACGGCTTCCTCGACGGGATGGAACGCGCCACCCGCGACCGGTGCGTATCGTTCATGATGGACCGCGCACCGAGCGGCGGGTTTGTGCAGCTTTGGGAAGAAGTCCACGGAGAGAAGCGCCTGAGTTTGCCTGGAATGCGCGATTTTGTGCATTTGTTGCTGGCACGCGGGGCGACTCCGGAGATTCGCACGTTTCCGCGGGACCACCATTCGCACACGCCGGAAGAGTTCCTCGCTTCAGCTCGCCGCCGGCTCTGGCTTGCCGAAGGTTCGGAGAAGGACCAGCGGTTGCAGGAGTTGCTCGCCGGCCAGGACCCGGAAGCCAACATCTACCAGCTCCCCACGATGGTCTGCGTCATCACCTGGCGGCCAACTCCGTAATCCAATCATGTGTAGAACACCCTCGTACGGGAGAGGCGCCGCCTCTCCCTTGACGCGTTAGCGTCACCTCTTTCGTTCCAGGCCGACTCAAGTAGCGAGGCGGACCGTGCCCGTACGCAGGAAACAGACTGTCCAGCAATCAAGCCCGACACAGCCTGGTCGTGTCAATTTTGTAATCACCTTGACATTATGGTGTAAATATGTAATCATGTATACGTCGTCATTCGGACAAAGAGAATGAAAGGAAAACTGATTGAGACGACATGACCGAAGAGGCGGGCCAAACCGCCACGAAAAACGACGTCCGGTTACCGCAAGCGAAGACAAGATTCGCGGATGGTTTGCCGGGCAGATTCCAGACGACTGGTATGTTGCACCGGTTGAGATCACGATGGACCGCGATGAAATTCTCATCACCGGCACCCTGAGTGGTCCCAAGGTGGACGACGACGCGTCGGAAGAGACCAAGGGTGCAGCGGCCGATGCCCGAATCCGGAAATTCCGGGAAGAGACACGCGCCGACCGCATTGCCATCGCACAGCAGGCAGAGCACCTGTTTGACCGCAAGGTTTCCTGGGCCGCAGTTTGCGGCGATGTCCGGCGAGGCTTCTCCCGGCACGGCGTGCCGGTAATGACCCGGTTGCGGATGCCCCAGCGGGCAGTGCTGGATACCCTGATCGACTCCGGTGTGGCGCGTAGCCGCAGCGAAGCCCTGGCATGGTGTGTCCGCTTGGTCGGCAAGCACCAGGCCGAGTGGCTCGACGAACTGCGCGATGCCATGACCCAGGTTGAAGAAGTCCGCGCCAAGGGGCCGGAAGCATAATCCGGCCACCTGGCCGGCCCCAGGCGCGGTGAGTTCCCAACATCCCCTTCCAGCCTGCCTGGAACTCACCGGGGCTTGCCCCCTACGCACATAACCCTTGCTCATCATCTACAATTGACAGATGCGCCATCATCAATTGCTGATTCCCGCCAACCCGGTGGGGTGAAGGGGTCTTGTGTGTCCAACGCGCTCATCATCGACGACCTGCTCGAATTGCAGCATGCATCCGAGCCGCAGATTCATCCCGACGGTTCGTTGATTGCCTATACCGTCTCATCCGATTTTCATGGCCATGATGAAACATTTGGCGCTTCTGAAATCCGGATGTGCCACCGGGGCGGTGCTTCCCGGAGAATCACCGCCCCGGAAACACGTGCCTGGCATCCGCGCTGGTCGCCGGATGGCCGGCAGCTTGGCTTTCTCGGCCGCCGGGCCGGGCAGGAGCGGGACCAGCTCTATCTGCTCGCTGATGGCTGGGGCGAGGCAGTGGCCGTTTCCGATGTTGAAGGAGCGTTGCTCTCCTTTGGCTGGTCGCCGGATGGCTCACGGATCGCCCTGCTGATTCAGGAGCCGGAAGCGGAAGCAGTTCGGGAGCGCAAGGCTGCCGGGCGTGACCATATTGAATACGAGCGCGACCACCAGATGCACCGGCTCTGGCTGCTCGACCCGGAATCTGGCGAGGTTCAGCCGCTGACCGGCCCGGATCTGCAAGTCTGGGAGTTCACCTGGGCACCGGATGGTTTGTCGCTGGCGGCGATTGTTTCCAGTGCGCCATACAACTGGTCCTGGTATCAGCCGTGGCTGGTGCGGGTTGGCGTCGAAGGTGACGCTGTCTCCACACTCCATGAACCCCCGAAAACCATTACCCGTCCCGTCTGGTCTCCCGGTGGAGACCAGATTGCGTTTCTGACCTGTGCCTGGAGTGACCAGGGCATGACCGGCGGCGATATCGTCCTGCTGGATTGTGCATCCGGCGCTGCCAGAACGATTACCGAAACGCAGCCCTGTTCCTACACGGCGCTGGCATGGGAAGCCGATGGCCGCGCCCTGCTGGCGACAGCCGTCGAGGACGCAATGGCAGCGATCTGCCGCGTCGACGTTGCCGGAAACTGCCGCACCCTCTGGCAAGGCGAGGCGACGATCAACTACTACGACAACTCCATCTTCACCCGCGCCGGCAACGAGCTTGCACTGGTGCGGTCAGACTGCGCGAATCCGGGTGATGTCTGGCTCTTTGCCCTCGACCGGTCCGCCTGGGAACGCTGTTCGGATTTGAACCCCCAGATAGAAGGCAAGCAACTCCACAAGGTGGAAGCCCGCTACTGGCGCTCGATGGATGGCATGTCGATCCACGGGATGCTGGTGTTGCCGCACGGGTTCGACGGCACAACGAAACTACCGTTGGTTACGCTGATCCACGGTGGGCCAAGCGGCGTGATCGGCTTCGAGTTCCCGACGCACCGGACCGTCGGTTGGGCGCATTTGCTGGCGAACGAAGGCTACGCGGTGCTGTTGCCGAACTTTCGGGGCAGCATGGGGTTCGGTTCCGCCTATCTTGAGGCGAGTCTGGGCGATATGGGCGGCGGCGACATGATTGATGTGCTGGCCGGCATTGATGGGCTGATTGCCGAGGGGCTGGTCGATCCGGAGCGGCTTGGTGTTGGTGGTTGGAGCTATGGCGGCTATCTCACCGCCTGGGCGGTCACCCAGACCGATCGCTTCAAGGCGGCCATTGCCGGCGCGGCGATCACCAACTGGACCTCGTTTCACGGAACCAGCACGATCCAGGTCTACGATTCGATCTTCTACAACAACTTCGATCCCTACAATGCTGATGGTGTCTATACCTTCCGCTCGCCGATCTTTTCGATCCGGTCCGCCCGCACACCGACGCTGTTCCTGCATGGCGAGAATGACCCCGTCTGCCCACCGGGACAGGCGCTCGAGATGTGGCGTGGCCTCAAGGACCTCGGAGTTGATACCAACCTGGTGATCTATCCCCGCGAGGGCCACGGCCCACGAGAGCGTGAGCATGTCCGCGATGTGCTTGAACGTGTGGTGGACTGGTTCACGCGCTACGTTTGACCGCGGCGGTCTGGACAGGTATCCCGGCGCACGGCTATGCTGCGCGGACGCAGCGGCAGGTGGCAACAACAACTCGGGAAGGGATCGGCATCCGATGGCGCAGACTCCGGCACAGGTGGTGATAGACGCCTTGCGGCGGCACGATGTGGATACGATCTTCGGGCTGGATGGCGACCACGTTATCTATCTTTACGACGCTCTTTCCGACGCGCCGGATATCAATGTCGTTACCGTCATGCACGAGAACAACGCCTCGATCGCCGCTGAAGTGTATGCACGGACGAGCGGCAAACCGGGCGTGGTGCTGGTAACCGCCGGGCCCGGGGCGACGAACAGTCTTTCCGGGATCGGTGGGGCTTATGCCGCCGGCGTCCCGATTGTCCATATTTCCGGTGGCGTGGCGAACGACGCACCGAAGGAAGCCTTTCACGGGGTCGATGACCCGGAACTCCTGCGGAAAGCGTTCGAACCGGTCACCAAGGAATCGATCCGGGTCAAGCGTGCCGAGGAGATACCGGCGGCGCTGGACCGTGCCTTCCGGGTGGCAACCCAGGGCCGGCCCGGGCCGGTGCATGTCGAGATTACCGTCAGTGTCCTTTCCGGTGGACCAATGGAGTCGCCGGTCGACCTGAACCCGACTGCGCCGCTCCCACGGGTTGACGATCCTTCGGCGCTGATCGAGCGGATTCGGGCTGCTGGTTCGATCGCCATGGTTGCCGGGAAGAACGCCTTCTGGCCGGACGTCAGCGATGCGCTGGTCGGGTTGGCCGAACACCTGCAGGCGCCGGTGATCCACGTTTGGGATGCGCATGGCGCAATGCCAACGGTTCATCCGCTATCGCTTGGCTTCTGGCGCGAAGGCAGCAGCAATGAGTTCGTCGATGCGGCGTTTGATGCTGCCGACCTGGTGCTGGGAGTTGGCATCCGGCAAGGCACGGTGTCTGATCTCGAACTGACCCGCTGGCTTGGCGACCGGTTTGTACGGGTGGACGCCGCCGATGAGCCGGAAGCTGAGGGTCATCTCGGCGTGACTTCGGTCCGGGCGCTGGAGACGACGCTGCGCCAGATTGTTGAAACCGTCCCCGAGCGGCCGGCAGCACCGGACGTTCACGAGCGCTGCGCCGAGGCGAAGCGGCTCTTTGCCGCCGGAATGGCGGTTGAAATTGGACAGTATCGCGATGAACCACGCTGGCCGATTGGACTGGCGCTAGAGAGTCTCGGACGGAAGATGACCCCGGAGACGCTGGTCGTCAGTGATGTCAGCAACGTCAAGATCTGGGCGCCGTTGCAGTTGCCCACCTACAACTCGCTCTCGCATCTGCAATCCGGCAGTTGGGGCGCGATGGGCTACGTCGTTCCTGGCGTGCTTGGTGCTGCGCTTGCCCGGCCGGACCGCAAAGTGGTTGGGCTGGTTGGCGATGCTTCGTTCCTGATGGGGTCGAATGATTTCAGCACGATCTGCGGGCTGGGCTTGCCGGTTGTGATTGCCGTCCATGCTGACGGTCAGATCGGGATGATCCACTATTCATTGAAGACGGCCTTCGGCAGGACCTACAAGACAGACATCCCGCCGGTCGATTTCCAGGCATACGCGGCTGCGTTCGGCTGCCGGCATATCCGGGTCGAAACACCTGACGAGATCGACGCTGGCTGGGACGAAGCCTTGGCCGCCAACGAGCCGATCCTGCTGGAGTTGCGGGCGGGTCACGACTATCCCCGGCCCTACCCGATCCAGCGGATCATCGACCAGGGGCGGACCGGGTCACCCGTCTGATTAGCTCATCCCCGCAGGGGTAGGGGCGCATCGCCTGCGTCCGCGCTCAATGCCTCGACAGCCAATTCAGCAGCGACCATCTTTACCTGTCATCCTGAGCGAAGCCGAAGGATCTCGAGCCCCGGATCTTTCCAGGTGAGTCACGCTTCGAGGGTCGAGATCCTTCGGCTTCGCTCAGGATGACAGATACAGCGGCAGGCGTAAGCCAAAACTCGTTGCCATGACAGCGCAACCAAGAGCGACCATCTTCGATTGTCATCCCGACGAAGGAGGGATCCGTACTCTTGGGGTTACGGATCCCTCCTTCGTCGGGATGACAGTGCAGGCGGGCTGGTTCCTGGTTGGACGTTGATGGTGTCCAACGGCGGACGCATGCAATGCGCCCCTACCCCTGCGGGGGCGTGGTGTAGGACGACCGGCTGCTCTAGTACATCTCCAGATACCGGTCCCGGATCCATGGGCTGACGTGCATGCGGTAGGCAGCCCATTCCTGGGTTTGGGCGTCGACCAGGTGGTTGTAGATTCTGCTGCCGAGCGCTTCTTCGGCGATGCCATCTGTCTGCATCGCTTCGATCGCTTCGCCGAGCGTGCCCGGCAGCGAGATGATGTTCTTGCTGTCCCGGTCGGCGGCGGACATATGGTAGAGATCTTCCTCAACCGGATCTGCGAGCGGCAGATCGCGTTCGATGCCATCGATGCCGGCAGCCAGCATCACTGCCAGGGCCAGATAGGGGTTGCAGGATGGATCCGGACAGCGTAGCTCGATGCGCGTTGACTGCGGCCGTCCCGGCCGGATGGATGGAACCCGGATCAGCGCCGAGCGGTTCGTTCGTGCCCAGCCGACATACACCGGTGCTTCA
Source organism: uncultured Thermomicrobiales bacterium (assembly GCA_964601285.1). Classification (GTDB taxonomy): domain Bacteria; phylum Chloroflexota; class Chloroflexia; order Thermomicrobiales; family CFX8; genus CAYWXR01. The sequence goes on from CAZRNC010000019.1 coordinate 15,060, forward strand.
TACCCCGGAACCAACCGCTGATAGGAGTTGATGATCGGCGCAAAGACAGCGCACATCCCACGCGCATGGTGGAGCTGGCCGGCGATGAACTGGCGGGCAATTTTCGAGAGTCCGTAGGGGTCGCTCGTATCAACAAATGCGTTGCTGCCATCTCCAAGGTTGTAGAAGCTCTGGTGGACATGCATGCCCGAGCCATTGATCCCCTCAACCGGTTTTGGCATGAAGGTCGCATGGAGACCATATCGCTGGGCGATCGCCTTCAGGGTGTATTTGAACGTTACGGCGTTGTCGGCGGTCTTGAGTGCATCGCCAAAGCGGAAGTCGATTTCGTGCTGGCCGATGGCCACTTCGTGATGGGCTTGCTCGACGGTGATGCCCATTTCGCCCAGCGCGATGACCATGTCCTCGCGAACGACGGACGCGATATCGGTTGAGAGATCGAAATAGCCGGCCCGGTCGTAGGGCTCCAGCGCGATCTGATGGTCTTCGGAGCGAAACAGGAAGAACTCCAGCTCCGGGCCGGTGTTGTAGCCGTAGCCCATTTTGGCTAACCGGTCGAGTTGACGGCGCAAAACATGGCGTGGATCACCGGAGAACGGGTCGCCATTTGGACTGAAGACATCGCAGATCAGCCTGGCCGTGCGGCGCTCCTCGTTCTTCCAGGGGAAGACGGCGTAGGTTGAAGGGTCGGGCATCAGAAACATGTCGCTCTCGGCGATCCGGGCGAAGCCGTCGATCGAGGAGCCATCGAACCAGATGCCGGCGGTCAACGCCTCTTCGACTTCCTTTGTCGGAATCGTGACGTTCTTGACCATGCCCATGATGTCGGTAAATTGCATGCTGGCGAACTTGATCTTGTCCTCTTCGAACCAGGACATGACTTCCCCTGCACTGGGCTTAAATGTTGGATCGTTGGTCATGGAGTGTTCCCCTTCCATCTGGAGCGGACTGGTCGATGGGTGAGAGCGTACCGGTGGAGAGCGGCGCTGTGTCTGTGCAATGTTCACAGTCCTGAGAGGTCGGATTGTGCAACATGAACAAAGGATCATCCGTGTGGCCATGCTCAAATAGTCGACGGTGGTCGTTGTGACCAATGCGATCAAGGCGCGGTGCGCTCGTTGAGCTGTTGAGGCGGGAACAGTGCTACGCTGTCCGGGCTGTGGGAATTGTCGTTGTTCAGGAGTTCGAACGTGAGCAGCAAAACGGACGCTGTGCCGGTCGAGGGGGAAGAGGAAGAACTCTCGCCCGAGCTTGCCCGCCAGGCGCTCATTGTGTTGCTGATCACTGTTGTCATCAATCTGATCGGCACAACATCCTATTCGCCGATGCTCTCCATTTATGCACGCGACCTTGGCGCCACCGGGTTCTGGACCGGATTCCTGTTCGGCGGGTTTTACGGGGTCCGTCTGGTGCTCGGAAAACCGATTGGCATGTTTTCCGATCGGGCAGGGCAGCGGACGGTCTTGCTGGTTTCCTCTGCG
>CAZRNC010000020.1:0-11695 GCA_964601285.1 uncultured Thermomicrobiales bacterium
TCCCTGGGATATGGCTCATAGGGAAAGCCGCCCGTCCATCAGCGTTGATGAAGGGACGGCTGGTGTATCGGGTCCGTGCATCGTGTCTCCTCGGGTCAACATCGACATCCGTTCAGACAGGATACGTGGGCAATTCGCCTCTCTTCAACCTGCTAGCTAGGCCGCCACCGGCACCGGCGTCGTTGAGGCAATCCGCAATGCCTCGACCAACTGGCGGTAAAGCTCGTCGGTGGCCAGCAGTTCGGCGTGGCTGCCGCGAGCACGGATGCGTCCGTCTTCCATTACCAGGATCGTGTCGGCATCGATGACTGTCGAGAGCCGGTGGGCGATCGTGATGACCGCGCCGTTGGCGGAAAGGTCCCGGATGCAGGTGGCAATTGCTGCCTCGGTCAGACCATCGACCTGAGCTGTCGCCTCGTCCAGCAAGAGAATATCGGTCGGCCGGAGCATGGCACGGGCCAGCGCGATCCGTTGACGCTGTCCGCCGGAGATCGGACTGGAAACCAGCGAAGTCTCCAATCCCTCAGCCAACGAGTCGATCTTGTCCTCGAGTTGCACCGCGCGGAGCGCTGTCCGGATCTCCTCTTCGGTAGCATCCGGATGGGTGAAGAGCAGGTTATCGCGGATCGTGCCGGGCACGGTCGGGGTTTCCTGTTCAACATATGCCAGCCGTCCGCGGATCTCCCGGTGACTCAGGTTGCTGAAGGGCTGTCCGTCAATCAGCAGCTGTCCCTCCTGCGGCTCCAGGAAACGCAACATCAGCGAGAAGAGTGTCGTTTTGCCGGCGCCGGAGGGACCAACAATGGCAGTATGACCACGACGTGGAATCTCAAGATCAATGCCACGCACCGCTGGCTCCTGATCCGGACCGTAGGCTGCCGTAACACCGTCCATCACCAGCACTGGTTCCTGCGAACCGGACATGTTCGACACTGCCGGCACACCTGAAACGTACTCTTCCTCGATTTCCAACCCTTGGACATGCTGAATACGTGCCGCAGCAGCGATCCCCGATTGCAACGAGGTCACATTGCCGGTGAGCGAAGTGATCGGTTCCATCAACTGGAAAACATAGAGCAGGAAGGCGATCAACGCTGACACTTCGAGCAGCCCCTGGCTGACGCGCCATGCGCCAAACCCGAGGACAACGATCACCGCCAACTGGATGCCACTGCCGGCAAATGTCCAGGCGAGCGCGGCAGTCTTGACCGCCGAGATGCTGTGGCGAGCCGACTCCTCGGCCGACTCCATGATCTTGTCCGCCTGGCGGTCCTCAGCACGGCTGGCCTTGACCGTCCGGATCGCCCGGAGCGAACCTTCAAGATCGCCACCGAGACTGCCAACTGCTTCCTGGGCGCGTTCCTGCGCCTTGGCGATCGAGGGCATCAGCTTGGCGACCAGAATCACGACGACCACAACTGCCACCAGAGCAACACCCAGCAGCACAGGATCGAGCACTGCCATCAACACCAGACAACCGATCAGCACCACAGTGTTGTTGATAATGCCGATAACGCTGGATGATGCCGCCTCGCGCAGCAGCACAGTGTCGGATGTCACACGGGTTACCAGTTCACCGGTTGGGTGGCCGGTCAACGCGCCAATCTTCACCCGGAAGAACCGGCGGACCATCGATTCACGGGCGTCCAGCACGACCCGCTCGGCCATCGTCCCGAGCAGCACCATCTGGCGATACCAGACAAAGGTGCTGACAACCAGCAACACCACCAGCAGGACCAGCGGGTTCTGCATCGAACCCGAACTATTCAGGGTGTCCAGCACCCACTTGGTGGCCATCGGCATCGCCAGCCCGGTGCCGGAGGCAACCAGGGCCAGCAACAGCCCGAAGACCAACGTCCGCCGGTGCGGACGCATGAACGCCCAGAGCACCTTCAACTTCGAAGTCAACGCATCGTCACGATTGGGCTCCATCGAACCTCCTTCATCGCAGGTACGAGATCGGTTCACAAGGGAACACTACTGTTCCATTTTTGTCAAGTGCTGTTGCATTATGGTGTGCTGTGTACAATAGACGTAGTGACAGAAAGCAATGAGAACCAGGGAACATGAAGACCGAAACCGAACCAACCTCAGGAGTCCGCAACCGTACACGCCGTGCCATTCTGGACGCGGCTATCCGGTTGTTTGGTGAGAATCCGGCGGCATCGCTGGCCGACATTGCCGACGCTGCCGACGTTGGCCGCACCACCCTGCACCGCTACTTCCCCAGCCGCACCGATCTACTGAACGAACTGGTTGTTGACATCAATGAGCAGATCAATGCCGCCACTCTGCGAACCCGTCCCCACGAAGGCACCGCCGCCGAAGCGATCGAACGGCTGGTCGAGGAGTACTTCGACCTTGGCGACTTGATGTCCTTTATGTTCAACATGCCGGAAATTGCCCAGTGTGAAACCTGGGAAGACCAGAGCGAATCAGACCGGCTGCTGCTGAACCTGGTCGAACGCGGCCACGCCGACGGCTCAATCGACCCGGAACTGACCTCCGAATGGATCGCCATGGAACTGATCTGGACCGCCCTCTTCGGCGCTTGGGACTACGTCCGCAGCAACCGCGGCTCCCGCCCCGAAGCCCGCCGGATGGTCACCCTCAGCATCATGAAGGCGATTGCGCCGGCGGCGACATAGGGACCTCTAGCATCGTCAGCGGGGAGACCTCAAGAGTCGAATCTCGATCTTCTTCAGCCGCAGGGGCGACTTGCATTCGCCCGTTTGACCTGCATGAGACTCACGCCGGACGAATGTAAGCACCTGTTCCAACTAGATTGGGTTTCGCTTGTACATGCCGTTTCATCTGTCATCCTGAGCGAAGTCGAAGGATCTCTTTCCAAGAAACGTTCGAGGTACCACCAAATTGCATGGAAAGAGATCCTTCGACTTCGCTCAGGATGACAATCTAAACACTGCTCTTCCCCGCGTACGTTCGATGATTCTGAATTAGTTGGTGCTGGTGGTGCAAGCCACCCCTACGGGAAAAGGACAGACTTCCAAAAGTCACCCTACCCAAGCAACCCGAGCGCCGTCTGAAGATCCATCCGCCGATACTGCTCAATGGCAGCACCATTACTCTTCAACGCCTCACGGGTGGAGCGCAACTGCGATCGAATCTCATCGCTGAATCCCGGTGACTTCTCAATCACCGCGCTTACATACGACTCGGTTGGCGGGTTGCCGCTGACCGTCACATCGGCGCCGGCGACTTGTCCATCAGCGGAATAGGTCAACACTGACACGATCCGTGACTCTGCACTCTCGCGAGTGTGGCGCTTGATCTCGGCGGTCGATTGCGCACCATCCTCGATCAGCAGCCGGGTGATGCCGCGGTCGTTGATTGCCTGGAGGATCTCCTCGGCATTGTCCGAGACCGCAACTTCCTTGTGGCCGGGCCAGATGTCGAGCATGTTGTGGTCGCCATGTATCCCACCAACATGGAAGACGAAATAGTCGGGATAGATGAAGAAGTCACGGCCGGATGCTCGCTGGAAGTCATAGAAGCGCGTGACCGCCGCCATGATCAGCCCGCTGGCTCCGGTCACTCCACCCGGCGTACGCACGATAACGCCAAGCCGGTCAGTGTTGTCAAACCCGGGGAAGACATCCTCCAGCGATACCGGTTCGCCGGCAATACTCAGACCAAATGATTCGCTGGTCAGCTCTTTGCCAGAATGCATCAGGAAGCTCCTAAACTCTCAGGATCAGTGTCGTAAGAGGAGGGCAGATTTCACCCCAAATACTCGTGCCGTCATCGGGTCTTCGCTGACGTAACGGGTTGTTTCGATGGGCACGACGTCGAACCGGCCAACCGGGTATTCCTGACCGTCATGGACCAGAACAGCGGTGCCAGCAACCGTGATGTTGCGCACCCAGTCCGTTTCTGGACCGTACGGCAGGGCAATCTCAAAGCCTTCATCACCAACGAGCACACCGACCGGCGTTTCATACTCCCGGCCACTCTTGCGGCCACGGTGGCGAATGATCGATGCCGACGAACCTGGCTTGCCGGCTGTCTTCATCTGACGCGGATTCGTCACTCTGCGGTTCATTTTCCGGACGGCATCGAGCACCGTCCGGTTACCGGTTCGCATCCCAAACACCAACGTCAGAAACAACCCGACAGCAACCAGCACGAACCCACCGATAACGGTCAACGCGATTCTCATTGCATCTCCTTCGCCTGGTTGCGCCGTTGCTTATCAACCGCCGGCTGGTCCAAGCGTGGTACCCGGTTCGGTCATGCCCGATGGATCAAGCAGCTGGTCGAGTTCCTCGGCGGTCAGGTCGGTCATCTCCGAGGCGACTTCACGGATCGTCCGACCCGTCTTGGCAGCGGCCTTGGCAATATCTGCTGCGGCATCGTAGCCAATGCGTGGAGCCAGGGCAGTGCCGATCGCCAGCCCCTTCTCGACCATTGCCGGCCCCTGGTCGGTCGCCTGCAAGCCGTCGATGCACTGCACGGCAAAATTCGAGGCCGAGGTCGCCAGCAAGCTGATCGACTGCAGCAGGTTATAGGAAGCGACCGGCAGCATGACGTTCAGTTCGAAGTTGCCGGACGCGCCGGAGATGTTGATCGTGACATCGTTGCCAATGACCTGGGCGCAAACCATCGCGACCGATTCGGCGATGACCGGGTTGACCTTGCCCGGCATGATTGATGATCCCGGCTGGACCGATGGCAGTTCGATTTCGCCAATGCCGGCGCGCGGACCCGATCCCAGCCAACGGATGTCGTTGGCGATCTTCATCAGGCTGACCGCGATCGTCTTCAGCGCGCCACTGGCAGCAACAACGCCATCAATCGTGCTCTGCGCCTGGAAGTGGTTGGTCGTCTCGACAACCTCAAAGCCATTCCACTCGGTCAGGATGCTGCAAACCGTCTTCGAGAAATCCTTGTGGGTGTTGATACCGGTACCAACGGCGGTGCCGCCCAAGGCGACTTCCTTCAGCTCGGCAATTGCGCCATCCAGCCGGGTGATGCCGCGCTCGATCTGGCCGGCAAAGCCCTCGAACTCCTGACCCAACCGGATCGGGGTGGCATCCTGCAAGTGCGTACGCCCGGTCTTGATGACCGGCATGAACTCTTCCGCCTTGGCCCGTAGCGACGCTTCGAGCTGCGCCAGCGCCGGTTTCAACTCCTCGTGGATCGTCATCAGCGCCGAGAGGTGGATAGCCGTCGGGATAACATCGTTGCTGGATTGGCCCATGTTGACGTCGTCGTTTTTGTGGACAGGGCTGGATGCGCCGCGCTTGCCGCCCAGCAATTCATTGGCACGGGAAGCGATGACCTCGTTGGCGTTCATATTGGTAGACGTGCCGGAGCCGGTCTGGAAGATATCCAGTACAAACTCGGCATCGAAGTTACCCTCGGAAACCTGACTGGCGGCTTCAACAATTGCCTTGCCAACCGTCTCATCAAGCAGCCCCAGTTGCATGTTCGCCTGGGCCGCCGCACCCTTGACCTGGCCGATCGCCTTGATGAAGGGACGCGGGAAGCGCAGGTCGCTGATCGGGAAGTTCTCGTGGGCACGCATCGTCTGCACACCGTAGTAGGCACTCACCGGCACCTGCAACTCGCCCAGCGAATCACGCTCGGTTCGGAATTCCTCGGTCATGGATACTACTCCCGATCTTTCGTCTACGATTACCGTCGCCCGCAACGGGCAGTTGCACATGTTGAAGAGACGTGCCATCCGGGCACGCCGGTTATGATGTCAGTCTAACCGACAATTACTGAGGCAGGTAACCCATTTTCGGCTCCAGCACGCCACTGATCGATCTCCACACCCACATCCTTCCGGATGTTGATGATGGCGCACGCAACGATCTCCAGGCGCTGGAGATGCTGCGCGTTGCCGTAGCAGACGGAATCCAAACCATCGCTGCGACGCCCCATTCCCACCACGTGGGCGGTGCGTACACCAGCAAGGCAGTCGACCAGCTTCGCCGGCTGGCGGACGGGGATGGGTTGGAAATCGAAATCGTCCCCGGCCACGAAGCCCGGATTGCACCGGACCTTGCCGACCGGCACCTACGCGGCGATCTGCTGACGCTGAACGGCAGCCGCTACCAGCTCACCGAGCTGCACTTTCAGGACTGGCCACAGGAACTCGCCGAGAAATCAATATCCCGGATTCAGGCGATCGGACTGATACCACTGCTGGCCCACCCGGAACGTTTCTTCTCGGTGCAGGAAGACTCCGGCTGGATTGGCAGGCTGATTGAGCGCGGGATGCTGGTCCAGATCAACGCACACTCACTGACCGGCTACCACGGTAAAGGGGCGCTAGCTGCTGCCGAGTTACTCGTTCGCCGCAAGCAGGTCCACATCATCGCCTCGGACGCCCACAACCCCGGCCGGCGCCCACCGGCCATCCGTGAGGCGCTCGAACGCGCCGCCACCCTTGCCGGCACGGAGTACGCCCGCTGGTTAATTGAAAATGCCCAGGCGATCATCAGCGATGAGGATGTCAGCGCACAGCCACCGTCGTGAGATCAGTGCCAATCACAATCTCTCCGGGCCAGATCTCGCGCATTTCGGCCAGCGCCCGCGCCCGAACCGCGGAGTCATCCATATCATCATGCAAGTGCACCAGCACCAGCGTGCCAACATCAGCATCGCGGGCTGTTCGGGCTGCATCAAGATGACCGGAACAGATCTCCATCATCCTCGGGTTGGCATCCGGTCCGTTCAGGAAGTGACACATATGCAGCAACACATCCGCACCGGCGGCCAAACTGGTCAATGCGTCACACGGGGCGCTGTCCCCACAAAACACAACCGCCCGGCCCGCCGCATCAACCCGGTATGCCAGACAGGTCAACGCCGGCTGGCAGTGCACCACTTCGGCGACCTGAAGGCTCAAGGTGCTGGTATTGATGCTGTCACCATCACCAACCTCTCGCACAACCGGAGCCGGCTTCCGCCGGTCGGGGTTGGTGGCTCGATTGGCCAAATCCGGTCCGTAGACACCATCTTCGGCAAAGAGCAGTTCGGTCATCCTCCGGGTATGCACCGGGCCGTAGACATTCAGATCTGGCAGATCGTTCGCGCTTTCGTCCCAGCGATTGAGCACCAGATAGCCATAGTCGGCACAATGGTCGTAGTGCAAATGAGTGAGCAGAATCGTATCCAGTTCGGACGGCCGCACGCCTGCCTGCAACAACCGGTGCGCCGAGAATGGGCCACAGTCAACGAGAATCTTGTGTTCATCCAGTTCCAGCAGGTAGCTGGAGCCAGCCCTGCGCAACGACGCCAGCGGCGTTCCGGTTCCGAGAAGAGTGAGCTTCACCTGTCTGCCCGATTAACTAACAATCGTTCCAGGACGCGTTCCCAATCCTGCCGGTTGGGGACAACCTGAAATTCGGTGATCAACATCCGCACAATTCGTGCGAGCGCAACACGCTCAGTTGGAATGTGCAGGCTGGAGAAGGTCTTCCCCAGATCTCCCGCACCGGAGTCAATCACGCCAGAGCCCACATGCAGGAGGGGATCCTGTTCGTGGCTGCGTTGCCCAGGATGCCAATGGAATGTCAGGACTTCCCTGTGGTTTCTATCCTCGATTGTGTAGCGATAGCCACTTGCAACTGGTCGAAAAGTGCGCGGAGCATCAGCAGTCGAAGCAGTCATGATGTCCAAATGCTCCTGAACTTTCAACCAGATCGGTTCCAGTGCATTTCCGGAGGTGCTATCCATACGTCGTAGCTCGACACCCAGTTCACTTGGAAACAGCAACACAGATGTCGCATCTGCATCGCCAGCAGAATGGCGCAATCGAGCGGCAGTTACACAATGGAGTGCTGTCTGTAATGGTGTCGCATAACGTGCCAGTGCTTCTCGCAGATTGCTACCGGACATCGACACCCTTCTTGTTCCGTACGACAAGTGGCAGTGACATCACTACGTCCATGATCTCGGGGCGGTCAGGATCATCATTATAGTAACCACTGAACCAGCGCTTGCGGAATTCATTTCCACTGATTCCGAGGTTGCGCTGTGCGATAGCTTCGAACAACGCTGCCGCTTCTTCGTCAGTAAACACCTCAAGTGGGTAGTAAAGATCCTGATCGAGAGGATCTGGTCCTGCAAGCTCTTCGGCGTTGGTATGTTGCTCGCTCATGATCATTCCTCCAAATGTCTCGCAGAATGTTCGCCTATCGTAACACTCCAGGCTGTAGAGTTTGGATCCGGTGCGACCTGGACATTGGCACGCAGAAAGCAGGGCTGACTTGAGCGAGCGCGGTGATGGGCCTACCTGGTATCAACCGGTGCTCCTCCGGTTCCGGCAGTCTCCACCTGCCGTCCAGACGGCCATTCTGCTGACGCTGGTGATCATGGTTGCAACCATCCTGAAACTGTTCCTGCCTGAACCGCCCGGTTTCAGCCATGAAGAAGCCTCTGTCGCACTGGCCGCCCAACGGGTGGAGCGCGGCCATGTCCCGATCTATTTCCGACAAGGAACTGAAACAATCGAGCCTGCGTTCGTCCACGTAGTTGCCATCGTTGGCAACCTTGCTGGCTGGGGTGTCGCTGGCCCGCGACTGGCAGCGGCACTGCTGGGAATCCTCGCCGTTGCCGGCACGACCCTCTGGTACCTACGCACGCTCGGACCGCTCTGGGGCACGGTTGGCGGACTCCTGGTGGCCGTCTCGTTCTGGCAACTCGCCTTCAGCCGGCAGGCCGTCCCGGCCATCGCCATGGCCGCCGTCGCCGGGTTCGGACTCTACGCGCTGCACCAGGCAACCGGGAAGCCGATAACTCGCGGACGCTTCCAGGTGCCGTCTGCCTGGTATGGCGTCGCTGGCCTGCTCTTCGGCATCGGCTTTTACACCGATGTCACCATGCGGGCAGTGATCCCGGTGGTGGTGTTGATCGGCGCGATGCTCTATCTGGGACGCACTGGAAACCGGCCGGCAGCCGATCGTCGGGGACTGCTCTTCGGGCTGGCCGTCATGCTGCTGGTGATTGCGCCGCTCGCCTCCTGGTTCTGGCAACACCCTGAAGCGTTTTTCCTCGGCCTCTACACCCCCGGCAATACGCGGGAGCTGATGTCAGGAATCTGGGACACTTTCAGTGCCCTCCTCCGGCAAAGCACAACCGGCCGTCCTATGCTCGACCCGCTACTGGCAGCCTTGTTCATTGTCGGTCTGGCCGTGGCCCTGCGCCTGCCGGTCCGGGCGACTGATGCCGTCGCGCTTGCCTGGCTCGGGGGCTTTCTGATCGCGGCTATCCTGATCGCCCCCGGCGATAAGGGCCAACTGCTGGTGCTGACACCGGTGCTCTACTGGTTCCCTCTGCGGGCAATGCAGACCGTCACCAGGTATCGCATTCACCGTGCTCCTGGTTGGGTTGTTCCGGCAGTCATTGGACTCAGCCTAGCCGGTAGTGCCATCTGGTCAGTTGGCAGTTATGTCCAGTGGGCATCCGATATTGAGACCTATCAGGCGCTCGCCGGCGATATTCGCGACGCTGTTGAGGCGCTCGATGACCTTCCGCCGGATGACCGGCTCGTCTACTTCGCAACCGGTGAACAGGGTCGGATCGTACGCTACCTTGCCCCGGAACGTCCCCGCCGCGATTTCGACAGTTCCGACACGTTGCCACTGCCCGCCAACGGAACCGCCTGGCTGATCGTTCCAGCATCTGCCGGCATCCCGGAAATCCTGACCGCATTTATCTCAGGTGAGACGCTCGCCGAAGCAGTCCGCGATCCTGACGGCGACATCGCCGTTCAGGTCTGGCTGATTGATGACCGCACACGCGACCAGCTACCGCTTGCTGTGCCAGTGATCCACTTTGAAGGTGGCCCAACCCTCTTGGGCTACGAAATCCTGGCGGCACCGGATAGTGCCGGCAACCCGGCCGCCGAAATCGTGCAGATCTATCAGGTGCGACCCGGAGGGGAAGACTTCCGTTCACTCGCACGGCTCGTCAGTTCAGAAGGTGACATCAGCGGACCCGACGGCCCCTGGATTCAGCCAGCACCTGATGGGATAGACACGACCGGTGAGATCATCCTCACCTGGACCACGCTCCTGTTCCCCGGCGAATTCACGCTGATTGCCGATCTCCAGACAGCCATCCAGACCGTTGAGGGTGAGTTCCTGCCCCACAGCCGGCAGGCTTCGGACGAGGATGACAACCCGTTTGCCTTTCTGAACACCATCGGATACATCGGTCCCGAGCAGTGATCTGGCACAATCTCCAGAGGAACCTTGCAGAATCTGGAGGCATGCCCTTGACCGAGCAACACACGCTGACCGCAGGAGACGAGCTCTCCGGAGTCATCGTGCGTAGCTATGGTCTGCATTTTGACGTCTCGACTCCGCAAGGATTGCTGCGCTGCACACTGCGAGGGAACCTCAAACGCGAACGCCGTAAGACCGACCCGGCCGCTGTTGGTGACCGGGTGCGGCTGACCGTCAGCACGCCGGAAGATACCCCACCGCAGGGCGTGATCGAGGAGATCCTGCCGCGAGTGCGGTCGCTCTCTCGCCGGGCACGTGGCAGCACCGACTCCGAACAGGTCATCCTCGCCAACCCCGACCAACTGGTTGCAGTCTTTGCCATCCACGATCCCGACCCTCACGCCCGGATGATCGACCGGCTGCTGCTGCTTGCCGAAGCACGCGGAATCAGCACCATCATCTGCGTCAACAAGGTTGATCTGGCAAAACCGGGTGAGGTAGACGAGTTCTTCGAGCAGTTCAGGATGGCCGGCTATCCGGTTGTCGAAACGAGCACCGTTCTGAATGCCGGCCTCGACGAACTGCGCGCCCTGCTTACCGGGAAGATCACCGCATTCGCCGGCCCGTCCGGCGTCGGAAAATCCAGCCTGCTCAACCGGATCATTCCCGATCTGGAAGAGCGCACCGGCGAGATCAGCACCGCCACCGGCAAAGGCCGCCACACAACCACCTGGACCACGCTCTTCCAGATCGACCGCGATACCTATGTTGCGGACACGCCTGGCATGCGCCAGCTTGGTCTCTATGGCATCGACTATGACAACCTCGACCAGCTTTTTCCGGAGCTACGACCCTATCTCGGGGAGTGCTACTATGGCGATTGCCGGCATATGGACGAGCCGGATTGCGCCGTTCTTGAAGCGCTTGAACGCGGGGAAATTCACCCCGATCGCTACGACAGCTACCGCCGTCTTCTGACTGGCGAAGCCGAGTAGCCCCAAACCGAAAAGAGGTTCACCATGAGCAGTACGCTAAATGCTGTCCGCGAAACGACCCGCACGATCCTCCACGACCAGCACCGGCGCTGGCGCGAAGTTGTCAGCGGACTGGATGCCGACGCCCTCAACTGGCGGCCGGGCAAGGAAACCAATTCGCTCGCCGTGCTCGTTTCCCACGCACTCGACGCCGAACGCTTCCTGCTTGCGACCTCGGTTGATGCCGAGATCGAACGGGACCGCGAGGCCCAGTTCGAGGTCGTCACAAGCGGGGCGGACGAACTGCTGGCTTACATTGACGAAGTCGAACGCGATGTCGATGGCTTCCTCGACCGCCTGACCGACGACCTGCTGGCGACCGAAATCACCCGCGGCCCGCGCTCCGTCACCGGCGCCTGGTGGGCACTCCATGCCGTCGAGCACAGTTGCGAACACATCGGCCACGCCGAACTTACCCGCCAGATGTGGGAACAGCGCAACGCCTGACCAACTGGAGCA
>CAZRNC010000020.1:11795-16358 GCA_964601285.1 uncultured Thermomicrobiales bacterium
GCACAAGCAGAACAGACAACCGGTGCCGTTCGTCGTTACAGTGTCTTCGTTCACTACAGTGCTGAAGATGAATGCTTCTACGCAGAAGTTCCCACGCTCGGAATCGTCACTGATGCCGATACCGAAGAAGATGCATTTGCCATGGCTGAAGAGGCGATCAGCCTTTGGGTACAGGTTGCCTTGGAAGATGGCGAAGAACTTCCCCTGGAGAATCCACCTGCAAGTCTTCGTCAGATCGCGGTTTGAGTCTGGCCGGCATATGGCATACTCTCGCGGCGCATTTCAGGAGCGAGAGGACCGTTTCCCATGAAGCTTGCCGAAGCGTTGATGCTGCGGGCCGATTCCCAGCGTCGACTGGAATTTCTCAAGCAGCGGCTCATACGCAATGCCAGGGTGCAGGAAGGCGACGCTCCTTCTGAAGACCCGGCCGAATTGCTGGCGGAGATCGCACGGACCGCCGGCGACCTCACCATGCTGATTCAGCGAATCAACCGCACCAACATTGCCACCTTTCTGGCGGATGGCAGCTCGATCTCCGATGCGCTGGCCCACCGCGACCTGCTCAAATGGCAACAGTCCACCTGGCGCGAGCTTGCCCAGGCAGCCTCGATCGGCCAGGAGCGCTACAGCCGCTCGGAGGTCAAGTTTCAGAGTACGGTCAACGTCGCGGAAATTCAGCGACGGGCCGATGCCATTGCCCAGGAGTATCGCGAACTCGATACCAGTATTCAGGAGATGAACTGGCTGACCGAGCTAATGGATTAGCAGCCGGACGTTGGTACCCAAAAGAACAGAGGCGAGCACAAGCCCCCGCCGCGGGCCAAAGCGGCGACTGGGATGACGTGTGGGCAACGTCGCGCGGGTTCAATTCCCGCACCATCAACGGGCACGCCCAGCACAGTCACACCAGCACCGGGCATTGTTCACTGTTCACGACCGCGTGCTGATCTGGTCTTTTGGGGAGGGCGGGCACGGGGACGCCGGCTGGAACTTCACCAATACAACTCCAGACCTTGACAACCGAAACGTCTTCGAGTTTCCTACTCCAGGATATCCGACTACTTTAGTCAGGTATAAAGGTGTGGGAGATAGATCGAATGACAAGAATAACCAGGCTAACGTCGCGGCGAATCAGTCGACGTACGCTATTGGCGGCCATGCCCGGAGCAGTACTCCTGGCGGCGGGCGTTTCCTGCGGTGATGACGAGGACGCACCAACGACCACCAGCGCGCCGGCCAATCCAACAGCTACCAGCCAGGCTGCTGTCCCAACAACCTCCACCGGTGGAGACAACCCGACCGCAACCGCAGAACCAGACGATAGCGAGACCGGAATGCTCCGCCTGATCCCGCTTTCGCCTGCCGAACTGGGAGCGCCGGACACCCCCGATCCGCTGCCGGCGACCAATCCCGATGCACAGTCAGTTGCTGAAGCCATCGCGGAGTACGACGGACTGGGAACCGACGCCGCTCCCGGCGTCTTCCCGCGCACCATCCGTCATGCCATGGGCGAGACAACAATCGAATCCAAACCGCAACGGGTGGTTGTGCTGGACAGTGGGGAAGAGGATTCGGTTATCCGCATGGGCCTCAAACCGGTCGGTGCGCTGGAATTCCAGGCCGAACTGTTGCCCGACTACCTCCTCGAGGGGCTCTCGGAAGCAACCACCGTCGGAACGCTTGCAGAACCGGACCTCGAGGCCATCGCGGCGCTCGAGCCGGATCTGATCCTTTCCAGCAAGTTGCGCCACGAGCCAATTTACGACCGACTTGCCTCGATTGCGCCGACCGTCTTCGGCGTCTCAACCGGTGTCATTTGGAAACAAAACTTCGCGTTGCATGCCCAGGCACTGGGCCGCGAGGAAGAAGCCCACGAAGCAGTGCTGGAATACGAAGCGCGGGTACGCGAGATGAACGCAAACCTGCCCGATCCGCGTCCAGTGGTCTCTATCGTCCGCCTGCTGGCCGACAATGTCCGCTACTACCAGCTTGCAAACTACAGCGGCACCATTCTGCGCGATCTCGGATTGCCACGGCCAGACTCCCAGAACGTCGACGACTTCGCGCTGCTCAACCAGAGCCTGGAAACGCTGGGCGAATCGGCCGATGCCGACTTCATCTTCGTCAGCCCGATCGGTGGACCGGATCACGACATCCTGCAAAGTCCGATCTGGAAGGCTGTGCCGGCCGTTGCGGATGGCCGCTTCCGGGTGGTAGCCGATATGGTCTGGATGGCTGGCATCGGCTATCGCGCCGCACTGTTGATCTTGGATGAAATTGCCGAGGAACTGATCGAAGACGGTGCTTCCGCTCCGGAAACCGGACCGGAAACAGCGCTACGCTTGATTCCGGCAGCGCCATCCGAGCTGGGTGCCCCTGCCGTTCCCGATCCATTGCCGGCCAGCAACCCGGAAGCGCTTGGTGTTGCCGGGGCCGTGGCGCAATATGACGACTTCGGCACCGATGCACCATTGGGTGTATTCCCGCGGACCATCCGGCACGCAATGGGTGAAACACTCATCGAGGCACAGCCGCAGCGGGTAGTTGTGCTTGATAGTGGTGAACTGGATTCAGTCACGCGGCTCGGTATCAATCCGGTTGGCACACTCGAATACGATGTGTCATTGATGGCGGACTATCTAGTGGACGCGGTCACCGGAGCAACCAGCGTCGGCACACTTGCCGAGCCGAACCTGGAAGCTATTGCCGCGCTGCAGCCGGATCTCATCCTCTCCAGCATTGTCCGGCACGAAGCCATCTACGACCGTCTTTCGGCGATTGCGCCAACGGTCTTTGGGGTTAGCACCGGCGTAGTTTGGAAACAGAACTTCGCACTCCATGCTCAGGCGCTGGGTTTGGAAGATGTCGCCCACGAGACGGTGCTGGAGTATGAAGCCCATGTTCGGGAGATGAACGCCAACCTCCCCGATCCACGGCCCACTATCTCCATCGTCCGCATGCTGTCCGACAACGTTCGCTACTATCAACTGGCAAATTTCAGCGGAACGTTGCTCAGTGATCTCGGATTCCCGCGGCCGGACTCCCAAAATGTGGACGACTTCGCCCTGTTGAACCAGAGCATAGAGACCCTTGGAGAGTTCGCCGACGCTGACTTCGTGTTCGCCAGCCCGATCAGTGGCCCGGATGAGGAGATGCTGAACAGTCCCGCCTGGCTCGCGGTTCCGGCAGTTGCAGATGGACGCTTCCGGGTGGTGCTGGACGACGTTTGGATGGCCGGCATCGGCTACCGTGCAGCTCGCCAGATCATGGATGAAATCGCCGAGGAATTGATCGACTAGATAATGCGGTCATCCAGATAGCCGATCATCTGCAGGAATGCCTCGATCTTCTCAAGATCCCATTCCGACATATCCACATGGATCGACAGGCTGGCTCCCCTCCGGGGGGCTGGCCTGTACTCCATCCGGTCCTCGTTGACCTGCAATTCAGGTTCACTGATTTCCGACACTACAGGCTCCGGCTCTGCAGGCAGCAGGTTGTCCATCTGGAGCAACGCCCGCTCAAGCACCGGCAGGCTATCCGACCCGAACTCCAACCGGGTGGTTTGCCCTCGCACACCGCGCCGGTAGGTGCCAAGCCCCGCGTCGTCCGCCAGACGGAAGAAGAACGTCCGTGCTTCCTCGACCCGGTTGCGCGGTTGCCCCAGCCGCATCTCCACCTGCCAGATGCGTTCGACCAGCGGTGCGTCGAGCACAGCAAGCTGTTCGTCGACCGCCCGTTCGAACGGAACGCGATACGGCAGGTAACTCAACATGGCATGCACCAACGCCAGCTGCCGGGCCGCATCGTCCTGGGCATAGATCAATTGGTCGCCGGCACCAGTAAGCAGAACATCGCCCGATTCGCGACGTTCGATTAACTCCAACTGCTCCAGCGCGTTCAGCGTCTCTCGCAGGCTCTCACCACCACCGAAGCGGGTTTCAAGCACCGCACGATCTGCCCCCTTGCCCTTGCAATAGTCAAGTATCCGGTGCATCTCCCGCCAATCAGTGCGGTACGGCAGTATGAGTTCCGGCATCGGGCGGCGCTCCTCTTTAGAAATCACGCTTGACAAGTCACGCGTTACCATGCGTCAAGTATCCCACTTGACGGTTGCAATGTCCAGGGGTGCAGGCATTCGTCACACTTGTCAAGCGATCGGGTCGGGAACACTGGAGTGTGGCAACCACCCCATTCCGACACTCCTCGTTTTGACAAGGAGATGTCTCGATTGGAGCAAATTCGCACCCCACTCATATCGCCAGTAGCGCAGTCCTTCTCACGTCACCCCGGCTGGAACGTAGCCCTTCCCCTCTCATCCCTGCTGGAACGTAACCCTTCCTCTGTCATCCCTGCTGGAACGTAACTCTCCCTCTGTCATCTCGACCGGGGAGCAGCCTTTACCTGTCATCTCGACTGAAGCGTAGCGGAATGGAGAGATCTCGACATGGATCAACCAGCAGCGATCAGCGCACTGGCGAGCAGGACGGCATTTCAAAGGATTCACCGGCGACCTCGTGCACAGCAACAACGCCTTTAAGCAACCCGCTTGACGCATTACCC
>CAZRNC010000021.1:0-16216 GCA_964601285.1 uncultured Thermomicrobiales bacterium
GCCAACCCCGATTGCCCGGTATGTCCCGACGCTATTGCCGGCGGGCCGATTGGCTGATGCAGTCCTTGCGCCTCAGACTCCTGCACGGTCGTTGGTCTCACTCAAAGGAGAGCGGGCACCCTCCGGTTGTACAGCCGCCTGGTGCCCGCTCTCGGAGGACATGGCGGAAGTTGTCTGATTACGTTGCCTTCCGCAGGTGCTTTGCCCTCAGTGCGTCCGACGTCAAGACTTCGGGGTTCACGATGCGGTGTGGCAGTTCGCCGCGTACGAAAAGCTCAACGTTTGAGAGTGTTGCTTCAACCGAGCGTGCCTGAGACTCAGCGGTTCCCCCGGCAACGTGCGGCGTTGCAACAACATTTTGAAAGTGCAGGAGTGGGTTATCCATTGATGGGGGTTCATCTTCAAAGACATCAATACCCGCTCCCCGGATTGTTCCGCTGGCGAGCGCGTCGATGAGTGCGGTTTCATCGACGACCCGACCTCGTGCACAGTTAATGAGAACAGCGGACGGCTTCATCAATGCCAGTTCCCTGGCTCCGATGAGCTTGTCTGTTGCCCGGGTATGCGGAACATGCAGCGTCACGACATCCGACACCTGAAGAAGCTCGTCCAGAGTCGATGCTAGCCGCAATCCTCCCAGGACTTCAACCTCCGGTTTGGGGACTCGTTGGTATGCGATGACCTGTGCGCCCATGGCGGTCACAACCTTAGCCACCCGCGCGCCACTTCGCCCCAACCCGACAATGCCAATCGTCTTGCCGGCGACTGACAGAACATCACCCGGGGGAACATCTCTGTTCCATCGCCCGTTGCGCAAGTTCTCAATGTGCCATACCGTGTTACGAAGCGTGAGCATGATCAGCGTAATGGCGTGTTCAGCCACACCCCCGGCGTTGAAACCGGTGTTCATGGCCAGCACGATACCCTGGGCGGTGAGGGCTTCGACATCAAAGTGGTCGGCACCCGTCCCCGACTTGTGGAGGAACTGCAACAAAGGAAAGTTCGCGGTCATCTCTCCATCAATGTGGAAAGCAGGTGCTCGGGCCATAGCAAGAATGTCGGCCCCTCGAACGCAGTCTATGAATTCTTGTTGCGTGACAGTTCGATAGTCGTAGAAAGTGAGATCATGGCCCGCGAGTCGATCGTGTAGGTGTGGTCGGTAGCGCTCGTCTATCGTAATTTTCATGGTCTCTCCCCGTGAGGACAGTCCGGCCGATTGCCATACTGTCCAGATTTCACTGAAGGATTCGGCCACGGGCTAGTCCCGGACCTTGATGTCCGCGAAGATTGGAGCGCGGACTTCCCATTCGAGTGCCGGGTCCAGGCCATGGACGAAATCCAGCCCGAACAGTGGGATGATGTGGTAGTCCTCATACACGTCTGCCCAGATCTGCTGATACGCTTGCTCGCGTTCTTCGCCCGACAACTGCGCCGCCGCGAGGATTCTCTCGTGGACTTCCTCGTCGCGCAGATGTGAGAAGCGCCCCAGGCCATAGTAGGCTTCAAGCTGGCGGCTCGAGTCATAGAGGCTGTTTGTTGCTCCGGTCAGCAGCATGTCGGGTCGCGTCTGTCCTTCCTCAGCGGCATACAGCTGCTCTCGCCAGAGCTCAGCCTCCATGTTGACCGGGACTGCGTCCAGTCCGATCTCCGAGATCATGTTGGCGATAGCCTCTCCGACCTCAGTCGCCATCGGGAATCCGCCTGACCGAACGATCAGCTCAATGGTGGCCCCGGTAGCTCCGGCCTCCTCGATCAACTGCATGGCGCGTTCAGGGTCATAGGGATAGGGTTCAAGCTCCGGGTTGTAGCCGAGCGACAATTCGTTGTCTATCTGGCCGTTGGCAACTGTCGCTGATCCGCCCGGGAACAACGCCTGGATGATCGTCTCAGTGTCGATTGATAGGGCTATTGCCTCACGAACACGTATGTCAGAGAGAACATCATGTTCAGCGTTCAGGCGAATAGCGATGAACTCCATCGACACTTCCGTGACAGTGTTTGGGATCTGTTCGACCAGTTCCGGCGGGATCAGGTAGGCGACATGTGCCTCACCTGATTGCAGCATGGCCGCGCGAACACTTGCCTCGTTGCGCCCCAGAAGCTCGACTTCGGCGATGTCCGGCTGTTCGCCCCAGTATTCGTCGTATCTTTCAAAGAGGAGGCGTGAGCCTCTATCCCATTCGATGAGCTGATACGGACCGGTGCCGATGGCGTTTACAGCAGCCTCCTCCTCGGAAACCGTGGTGATCCATTCAGGAGCCGGGATCCAGAGCTTGACAATGCGGGTCGGCAGGATCGGATCCGGTTCCAGGGTCTTGAGGTCAACGGTGTATTCGTCGACCTTCACTGCCGGCCACTCGACCGTCTGCCAGGTTGCACCACATCGGCCGACGACATCGGGATTGTTGTATTGATCGACGGCCGTCACAACCGCATCGGCGTTGAACACTTCACCGTTGTGGAAGGTCACGCCTTCCCGAAGGTAGAAGCGCCAGGTCGTGTCGTCAACTCGTTCAAAGCTCTCAGCCAGTTTTCCGACGATCTCACCGGTATGGGTTCGATCGGTTAGCCCCTCATAGATGTTCATGAAGGCGTGGTCCACCATGATTGAGCAGGCATCTCGCAAGAGGAATGTCTCAGGCTCTGCCTCGGTAACAAACACCAGGCGGTCAAACGACCCTGACGATTCTGCCTCTGTCGATGTTGGTTGGGTCCTCGCTGTTGTGGCAGTGGGCGAGCCAGATCCCTGACCGGACGACGGGGGAGTCGAGGTCGGGTCATCACCGTCGCCACATGCGGTGACGACCATGATTAACGCGAGCAACAACGCTATGAAACGGACGGTCATCCTGTTCACGATCACTACCTCCTCCATGACGAGCTTCGACCATAGTGCTTGAATCGCGTGCAGCGATGGTAAGGTCTTGCCTTCCGGTATTTCTGTCAGGCGCTTGACAATCACCAACCGCCAAGTTCTTGGGGACGGGCAACGCCTCCGGCATATATCCAAACAAGCAGACGTTTTATGAATCCAGCTTTGTCCGTCCGCGCTGCAACGGATCGCTGATCGAACGCGCCCAGGACGCAAACAGGTTGGCTGAGAGCGTTGTGAACAGAATCATGAGCCCCGGGAACACGGCGAGCCACCAGGCAGACTGCATGTACCCCCGGCCCTGTGAGAGCATCAATCCCCACGATGCGCTGGGAGGCTGAATGCCAAGGCCCAGGAAGCTGAGACTTGCCTCGGCGAGCATGATCCTTGCGAACTCCAAAGTCGCCAGGACCAGCACGGTTGACAGCATGTTCGGGAAGACATGGATAAAGATGACCCGGCGGTTCGTGGCCCCCAGTGATCTTGCTGATTCGACGAACTGGGCCTCGCCAATTGACAGGGTTAGAGCCCGGGTAATGCGTGCCATGACCATCCACCGTGTGATGGCAAGCACCAGAATGACATTCTGTATACCCGCGCCGGCCGAGTAGAGAACGATCATGGCCAGCAGGAGCGTTGGGAATCCCATCTGAACATCTACAAGCCGCATCAGGATGTCGTCAACCTTGCCTCGGTAAACACCGGCCGTGAGACCGACGAGAACACCAATCGTTCCTGAAATCAGAACGGTTAATGCCCCAACGCTGAGGGAGATACGTGCTCCGAAAACGATGCGCGACAGCAGGTCTCGTCCAAGCTGGTCGGTTCCGAGTACTCTGAAGACGCCGCTGCTGTCGGTTCCGGGCGGCTGGTTGCGAAGCAGCAACGCCTGCTGGTTTGGCGGGTGCAATATTCCGATGGATACCAAAGCATCGGCCGAGATGGCAGTAACTGATATCAGGACAAGGAAGGCCGCCGAGAGCAGTGCGATCTTGTCTTTGAGGAGCAGGCGCAGAAACACCATTCGTTGGGGGGCCGCGAACTTGCGGTCCGTCCAGGTTGGATCGGCGATAGATGGTTCGGCTATGCCCGCGCCTGCCATACTGACTACTTCTTTCGACTATCGATACCGGATACGTGGGTCGATGTATACATAGAGAATGTCAACAATCAGATTGATCAGCACCACGGTAAGTGCAACAAACAGCACAACCGATTGGATGACAGGGAAGTCTCGCCGTTGAATTGCCTGCAGGGCAAGATTGCCGATGCCGGGCCATGCGAAGATGACCTCAATGACCACCGCTCCATTGATCAACCCCGCGAATTCGTCACCCAGTAAGGTAACTATTGGGAGCAGAGCATTTCTCAAGGCATGCCTGAAGACGATCACTTGCTCGGTGAGGCCCTTGCTGCGAGCCGTCACCAGATACGGCTTGGTCATCTCCTCCAGCACGGCTGATCTGACGACCTGGACCATGCGGCCTATCGTGGGCGCTGAGAGGGCAATCATCGGAAGCAGCAGGTAGCGGGGCCCTCCGTAGCCGGACGTGCGCAGCCAGTCGACATTCACGGCAATGATTGTCACAAAGATCAGGGCGACCCAGAACGTGGGAGCCGATATTCCAATCATCGACACTGCGGTTGTCAGCCGGTCAACAGCCGAGCCTGGACGCACTGCCGCGATGATTCCCAATGGAATCGAGACGAGGATCGCGAAGGCAATTGTGGCGGTGGCGAGATACACCGTGGCCGGAAAGTGAGAGAGCACCAGCGACATCGCCGGGACATTTTGCCAGAGCGACGTGCCAAAGTCTCCTCTGGCCAGGTCCAGCACGTAGTTGAAGAACTGCACGTAGAGCGGATCGTCCAGGCCGAGTTCGTCGCGCAGCGCGAGGTACTGCGCTTCAGAGGCCTCGAGAGGCAGCATGAGACGAGCAACATCACCAACAATGTGCGAAACAAAAAAGACAACAACCGCAAGGCCGAGAATGACGAACACGCCATGAAACAGTCTGCGGACGATATAGGCGAACAAGGCTGAATCCTTATCATCGCATACGATGCCTGGAACAGCATGGGCAACCTGCACAACGCAGACTAGCGAGTTTGCACAAGATGTTCTGTCAGGTGTCCGACAACTCGTCGTTCCTGTGATGTCAGTTGGGCGACGACTCAGTCGCGATCTTCCAGAGCTGCCGCGTGTCGTGGACGACGATGGCTCGCGACCCAAGGTCGAGGATGCCGGCTTCGCGGAAACCATCAAGAATGAAGGTGACAGTCTGCCTGCTAATGTCGCAAAGTCGGCTTAACTCCTCGTGAGTGAGCTTAACGCTTACAGGCTGCTTACTCTGCTCGGGGGCAAGCTGCTGAGCAAGTTGAGCCAGTGAGTACGCGATGCGTCGTTCCGCTGAAGACCCACGCAGTTCGACTCGCATTTCATTTGTGCGGTTTAGACGTTGCAGCGTACAACCGAGCATGGATAGGATGACATCTGTCCGAGACTCCACCATTCGGACAAAGGTGGCCGCATCAAGTTGCCAGACATCCGTCCGTGCCAAGGCGATTGCGCTGCGATAGCGTGGTTCGCCGAGAATAATCTCGGCGAACCCAAAACACTCCCTTGGGCCACGAAAGGCGTAAGTGACCTCTCGGCCGGCCTCGTTGACGCTGCCTACATCAACCAGGCCATCCTTGATGGCATAGACCTTCTCGGGTGTGTCTCCCTGCGAGAAGATGACGTCTTTTCGCTCGAACCGTTGCGGTTGGCCATGGACCTCAAAGAATCGGCACAGATCATCCCGCCACACCTCGAATGGCTTCGGTATAAGCTGGCTGACCATGGGCAGTATTGTCATCCTGCACTCTCCTCAAGGAACCGGCGATATTGTCAAGCAGATGACAGTAATAGCGAGTTCCGGTCATTATACTGACCGGTGTTGCCTTGGCAAGCGACATCGCCAGCGCGAGAGTGATCGATGATATGAGCAACTCTGTCGTCTGTCGGGGGAGGATTCACGCAACATGAAAGGTGGGCACTCATGAAGATCGTGAAGATTGAGACCTTTAAGCACTATGTGCGATTCAAGAATTGGCTCTTCGTGCGCGTGGAAACAGATGAAGGCATTCATGGCTGGGGAGAGGCATCTCTGGCCGGGGCTATTGAGGCAGTTGAAAAGTGCGTCCATGAGCTGGGCGCAAACCTTATTGGCCAAGACCCGTCCGGGGTTGAGCGCCACTGGCAAGCGTTGTATCAAACCTGGCGGTGGCGTGGTGGCCCCATTCAAACGACGGCTCATGCAGGGCTGGACATGGCGTTGTGGGATATCGAGGGCAAGCGCCTGGGAGTTCCTGTATACCGGTTGCTTGGCGGGCCCCATCGGGACAAGATTCGGACGTACGCGAGCCATTGGCTCCGGGGTGCAGAGACTCCAGAGGAAGCATACGAGGGGGCCAAGGAAGCTGTCCGCCGAGGCTTCACCGCGTTCAAGTGGAATCCCTTCCAGGCCCAGAGACTTCGCGAGAACGAGAACCGTGCGATCAGCCACGCCGCTGAAATGATGGCTGCTGCGCGGGATGGTGCGGGGCCCGATGTCGACATCTTTGTCGATGTTGGCGAGCGCTTCTCGCAACGAACTGCGATCGCGGCCGCGACGGCGCTGGCACCTTACCGTCTTTCGTGGATGGAAGAGCCGCTGCCCTTCGAGAACCCCAAGGCGATGGCCAAGCTGCGTGAGTCATTGCCCGTTCCCCTGGCTACCGGCGAGCGGCTCCTCTCCCGGTGGGAGTTCCGCGAGCTGATTGAGGAACAGGGCGCGGACATCATTCAGCCGGATATCTCGCACGCGGGCGGGATAAGTGAAGTACGCCGAATCGCTCAAATGGCGGACATCTATTACACACCGGTTGCACCACACAACTCCGCGGGCCCGATCGGCACCTTTGCCGCCCTCCACCTTATGGCTGCCACTCCGAACTTCTACATCCTTGAGCAGATGGAGGTCGAGCGAGAGCTTCGGGATTCACTATGCACGAATCCGCTGGTGTTCAACAACGGCTATTTCGAGCTTCCAACCGCTCCTGGGCTCGGCACGGACTTGAAACTCGATGTACTGGCGGACTATCCGTTCCAACCTGTGCCAGTCAGGGCATCGACAGAGTCACATTGGCACTAGGCAGCTTCAACCTCGATTAACGTCAAATCCGCGAGTGTTGCTAAAGGAGTCCATCAATGCCGACAGTTCCCGCCGAGGCGCTTGAGAGTCTCGTTGCTCGTACGTTGGAGGCGGCCGGCCTCTCAACCGACGAGGCCCGGCAGTGTGCCGCGGCGTCGATCTTCGCCGATCTGCATGGAACCGATACTCACGGGGTCATGTACATCGTTCCTCGTACCCTGGGCAGCATTGCGTCCGGTGCGACTGTCCCCGGCAGGGAGATGGTTGTGGAACGGGATGAAGGGGCTGTTGCTCTGGTTCGGGGCAATGGACAGGTTGGGCCTGTCTTCGCTGGTAATGCGATGCGGCTTGCAATGGCGAAGGCGGCGACGTTCGGCGTGGGAGTAGTCTGCGCTTATGGTGGCAATCCGTTGGGGCTGCTCGGGTACTACCCCTCTCTTGCTGCGGAGAAGGGACTGTTCGGACTGGCGATGGCAAATACATCGCCGTCGGTAGCGCCGTTCGGTTCGTCGACACGCGTGTTTGGAACCAATCCATTTGCCTATTCGGCACCGGCGAAGGAAGAGCATCCGGTCCTCTTTGATATTGCGTCCAGTGTCGCTGCGTCTGGCAAGCTATCGCAGGCAAAGCGCAGGCGCGAATTGATGCCGGATGACTGGGTTATCGATGGCAGTGGCGAACCGATCACCGATCCGAGCCGGGCCGATGAGGGTGCGTTACAGCCTTTCGGTGCTCACAAGGGCTCCGGAATTGCGCTGCTTGTCCACCTGCTGACCGGTGCGCTATCAGGAACTACAGTCGGCGGTGAATCCACCCACGGCAACCCTGATCCATCGATTCGGGGTCAGTCCGCATTCTTCCTGGCCATTGATCCCGGGCACTTCACATCGCGCGAGGACTACCAGAACATTGTCGACCGGCAAATTCGGCATGTCCACGCGGCATCACCACTTCCCGGTCGTGACAGCGTGCTGCTGCCGGGCGAACGGGGGTGGCTGGAAGCTGAAACACGGAGCGAACGCGGCGTACCGATTCGCGATGAGGACTGGGTCGCCATCCTGGCAGCAATTGAAAGGGCCGGGCTGACGGCAAATGATCTGGCAAGGTCGGCAGGTGTCGCAATCTGATGAGTGCTGATAAGTCCCCAGCGGTTGAGAATAGATCGGAGCGTAGGATGACGCTGCAGGAGTTGCGTTCACGGTTGGCCGGAGTGTCGGCTGTTACTATCACGCCGTTTGTGGCGGAGTCATTGGAAATTGACCACGATGGTATACGTCGCATTGTCCGGCTGATGGAGCATGCAGGCATTGATGTAATCGTCCCTTGTGGTGGCACGGGGGAATACTATGCGTTGACCGAAAGTGAACGTCGAGCGGTTGTTGAAACGACGATAGACGAGGCGCGACATACGCCGGTTGTTGTTGGCGTTGGCACGGGAGTCCGTGAGGCATCCGAAGCAGCGCAGCATGCGGAACAGTCCGGCGCGGCCGGCGTCATGGTTCACCAGCCGATTGGCGTTGGCGTTCATCCTTCGGGATTAGTGGACTACTACGCCGCGATTGCCAGTTCAGTATCGATAGGCATCGTGGCCTATGTTCGTGGTCCAATGTTCAGTGCAGAGGTGTTGGGAGCAATCGGGAGCATCGAGAATGTGATCGCTGTCAAGTTTGCGGTAGAAGATCCGAAGCTCTTCGCGATCACCTCTCAAGCAGTTGGGCAGACTACCGACCTTGTCTGGATTTGTGGGGCAGCTGAATCGTGGGCTCCGTTCTTCTGGGCCGGTGGAGCAACAGGGTTTACATCCGGAATTGCGAACTTTGCGCCGGAAAAGGCAATCTCCATGCGAGATGCTCTCGCTGGCGGATCTATAGCGGACATCCGACAGTGCTGGAGCGACCTGAAGCAATTGGAAGTGCTGCGAGACCGGCAAAGTACAGCCAACAATATTTCAGTTGTCAAAGTTGCTGCGGAGCTCACGGGACTCTGCTCGAATCAGGTGCGACCGCCGTTGGCTCAGTTGTCGTCAACGGATCAAGCTGATCTTGAAGCGCTTCTTGAATCCTGGTTGCTTACACCGGCTACTCGGGCATAGGTCGTGCGCAAGCTAGCTATGGGTAACGAGTCATGATGCTGTCGGGACTGCGGCCTCTGGTTTGTCTGGACACTAGCGCCAGCGGCCCTATTGGTTGAAGGGCTCCTAGCTCAGGCATGCCTCAAGCTCTCAATTCCATCGATGCCCAGTTTGATGACCTCATGCTGACGCGGGTCGCAGTGATGCGAGATACAGCGATATGTAGCAAGATAGAGCGAAAACACCGCCTGGCAGGTTTCAATTGCTGACTCACCATGTAATCCGAAGGCTTCGTACTGGATGCGTTCCCAATCGGGACCCATTGCCGACGCGACCATCTCCCAGACGACGTTCTCGCTCCCGTAGAGTTGACGCAGGTAGATGGACATGATGAACGGCAGCTCAACGGACAACCATGCGCGGTTAGCTGCCGCGGCATGCAGGTCACCTTTTTCGAGCATGGCAACCATCTTGAGGATGTCCTTGGTGTAGCCGGTTAGCTCTTCAGCTACCCACGCGTTGAGTTTGTCTTCGCCGATCTCGTCCCAGGTCCATGCCGATGCTGCCTGAATCAGTTCGGCTGCTATCCCTTCTGGATCGTGGATGGCTGTCGCATCTCTCCAGCCGGGGACCGCGCAGCCGGCATCACGTGGTTCGCAAAACTCTTCTTCTACCGCCTGTTTCGTTCTCCAGGAGATTGAAACCAGCCGGTCGTTGTGACGCTCGAGCCGGTATTCCGGACCTTCGCCAATGACATAGAGATCAACGTCGGATCGGGGGCCGGCGGTTCCGCGCAAGAAGCTGCCGGTGAACACGATCGCCTGCGCTCCGGCAGCAACAAGTTGCTCGCTGACGCTGTTGATAATCGACTCAATCTCATCTGGAACCTGCATGGAACGTTCTCCCCTGTGTCCGTGGGCTGCAATGGTGTTGAGAAGGTGAATCTACCCTATAGTAAGCCAGCGTTACCAGTTCAGAACAGAGGTGTACAGCATGGACCGGCGAACCTTTCTTGAATTTCTCGATCGGGGATTGGCAGGCATCGAACGGTGGGAGTCGCAATGGAGCACATTTGATCCTGATGCAACGCTGGATGTTGATGCCGGGCAGATCGACCAGGTTCTCGACCGGTTGGCAGAGCGGCTGCATGACAACTTCCCTCACTTCCACCCACGCTACGCCGGCCAGATGCTCAAACCACCACACCCGGTCGCGATGCTGGCCTATACGATGACGATGCGGATCAATCCGAATAACCATGCTTTGGATGGAGGCGCGGCGACCTCGTACATGGAGCGGGAAGTCGTTGCCGATCTGGCGAGGATGTTCGGTTTTGCCGAGCCGAACCTTGGGCACCTGACCGCCAGCGGCACGATTGCCAATCTTGAGGCGCTTTGGATCGCACGGGGCATACATCCGGACAAGGCGATTGCGTTTAGCGATCAGGCGCACTACACCCACGGGCGTGTCTGCGAAATGTTGCGCGTCAAGCCGGTCGTTCTGGCGACCGATGCCAAGGGCAAGATCGACCTGGCAGGTCTTGAAGCAGCATTCGAGACTGATGAGATCGGAACAGTCGTTGCGACGCTAGGTTCAACCGGGATGGGTGCGCTCGATCCGTTGGATGACATCGTCCGTCTGGCGAACAGCTCCGGTGCGCGGGTCCATGTCGATGCTGCGTACGGTGGATTTTTCGCGCTGCTCGCGTCGGGAGATGCGCCGTTGGTGGATTCCCGGTTATTTGGCGCGATTGCCCGTGCTGACAGCATTGTCGTCGATCCGCACAAGCATGGTCTGCAGCCGTACGGATGCGGTGCGGTCCTCTTCCGTGATCCAGCGGTCGGTACCTACTACCAGCACGATTCGCCGTATACCTACTTCACGTCGGACGAATTGCACCTTGGCGAGATCAGCTTCGAATGTTCACGGGCCGGAGCGTCGGCAGCGGCGCTCTGGGCGACGCTCGAATGTTTGCCACTTGAGCGTGATCGCGGATTCGGGCCAGTCCTTGCACGGACGCGCCAAACGGCGCTCGATTGGGCAGAGCTGATCCGCAGCAGCGACCGGCTCCGGTTAGTTGTTGAACCAGAACTGGACATTGTTTCGTTTTACGCTCTGCCGGCCCATGGAGAACGTCCTCGTGCCAGCGAGATCAGCGCAATAACTGCTGCACTATTTGACCGAACGATGAATGACCCGGGCGATCCGCTTTACCTGGCAACGCTGATAGTGAGCGAGAAACAACTTGCAGCGGCCGACCCGGAGATCATCTGGGATGAGCCAACGGTCAACGTGTTGCGCAGCGTGGTCATGAAACCGGAGCAACAGGACTACGTCGATGATATACACTGCACGATCTTGAGGCATCTTGAGGAGTATGGGGGTTAAATGGACAGCTATCGCTCACTTGGCAGGATCATTGCCCTGCAAATCCAGACTGCCAGCCTCAAGGTTGACGCCAAACCCCGTGCGTTCTACACGCCCGATCCAATCCGGCAGGTGGAGAAGTTGTATGTCGCCGATGGCGTGATCGCTGGCTCGGTAGGTGGACTTGAAGTGTTAGATGTCCACTGCGCTGTACATCCAGGATCACGCAACCGGGGTAATGGCAACATGCTTTCGGTGGTGTATACCGGTCATTACGACCTGATGCGGGCAGAATTTGGCGAACATCTCGTTCCGGGCATTGCCGGCGAGAACATCCTTGTGGAGCACGCTGGACGGCTGACGCTTGCTGATCTGGAGCATGGTGTCGCGATCCGGAGTCCGGATGGATCACTTCTGCGTTTCGACGAAGTAGCCGTCGCTCATCCCTGCGTCGAGTTCAGCAGGTTCTCGCTGGATGATCTGGAAGCGGACCCGCGGGAAGTCTCGCAAACCTTGCGGTTTCTGGATGGAGGCACCCGCGGGTTCTACTGCACCGTCAGTTCAGAACTGCCGGCAACGATTCACGTTGGCGACGATCTGCTGGTACGGGAAGGCAACTAACCTGCCTGCGCGAATTCCTTGCGCAGTTCCGGGAGGACGTTGTTGGCAATCTCGCGCATCGAATCGGTCACCGGTGAGAACGGCGCACCGAACAGGAACGAACGGACTCCGACTTCGGCATAGCTGCGAACATGATCGCAGAATACCTGTTCGCTGGCGAGCTTGTCCGGTCCGGTGGAGAGTGCCCGGCGAATCTCCGACGGGTCGCGGCCGATCTCCTCGCAGAGCGTATTGAGCCGGTCGCTCTTCTCACGATATTCATCCGGAGTGCCGCCGCCGTCCCACTGGTCGGCATAGCGGGCGACATAGGACATCATCCGCTTGCCGGTTGAACCGATCAGGATCGGGATGTGCCCATGGACCGGCTTCGGTTCGAACGGCGCGTTTACCAGGCTGTAGTTCTCGCCGGCGAAATCGGAGCGCTCCTGCGTTTCCAGCAGGCGGTACATCTCCATCTGCTCGGCGAAGCGGTCGACGCGGACTTTGGGGCTTGGGAACGGAATGCCGTATGCCGCATGTTCGCGTTCATTCCATGCTGCGCCGACACCGAGGATGAGCCGGCCATTTGAAACATGGTCGACGGTCACCGCATTCTTAAAGAGGACAATCGGTTCGCGGTGGGTTAGCCCAGTTACCATCAGGCCGAGTTGGACATTCGAGGTCGTCATCGCAAGCGCAGCAAGCAACGTCCACCCCTCAAGGCAGACTCCAGCCTCAACGTCCATATCCTGCCGCAGACCGAAGAAATGATCGAAGCACCATGCGGAATCCCAACCGGATTCGTCGGCCCACTTCCAGATCGCCTGGATGTCGTCCCAGGTGCGGTAGTGTTGTCCGCTCACAATTCCGAAATCCAGCACATCACCAGCCGGATTCTTGCCAAAGGTAGGTCCTGCCATCTACGCGGCTTCCTTTCTGGTTCGTTTGTTCGACATCGTCAACGCTACCAGAACCTGCGTTCAGGCGGCAGATTGCTCCGGTTCTGTTATAGCAGGGGGACGGAGTCGCAGGTTGTTTCGTAGCCGAAGTGCTGCCACAGCACCGGTGAGCATGACGATCGCCATGGCCGGCCAGAGCAGAATTGGCCGCGACATATCTAGTGCGATACCAGCGGTGAGCGTAGCAATTGCCCAGGATGTTCCCCAGGTGATGCTCAGCAGCGAGAAATAGCGTCCACGCAGGTGGACGGGTGCCAGCCGGATCGACACCACAGCGGTGAGCGGCATGAAGAGCAGCTCGCCCATCGTAAACCCGAGGAAGACCAGGAACGCGGCATTCGAGAACTCTGGCGTGGCAATCATGATGACGAAGGCGAGGCTCCAGATGACCGAGGAAATGGCGAGCAACCGGCCAACGTTGCCGCGATCAACACGGGCTGCGATCGGTACCTGGAGAAGGACGATGATGATCGTGTTCATAAAGAACATCGCACCAATGCGTCCCTCGGTGATCCCGGCATGCGCCCTCAGGAATGCCGGCACCGACATGTTGAGCTGGGTGAACCCCAGCACCAGCGCGAACAGGACGATCAAGGCATAGAGAAAGGTGCGGTCGGCCAGCACGTCTGACCATTTGCCCGGTTCTCCGGTCTCCGAGGTCGACGTTGGCGGAACCGACGGTACAGCTCTCCATATCATCACCGCGCCGATGCCGATCAACGCTGCGCTTACAATGAACAGCATCTGATATTCCGGCATGCCACCGCCGGTGACCAGCAGTCCGCCGGTTAGTCCGCCGATGCCGATTCCAACAGCCATCCCGACCCGTACCAGTGACATCGCCGGCACCACCTTGTCGGTGGCGGTAATCGACGCTATGACGGTGTCGATCGCTGGCCAGTAGGATTGGCTGGCGCAATAGAGCAGCAGCGACACCAGCAGGAATGTCGTGATTGAATGTGCCCACGCAGAGAGCAGCGTTGCTAACGAGATCATTCCCAGGGTGACAATCAGCACTGGCCGTCCACCGAATTTGTCGATTTGGCCTGCAATCGCCAGCACAAAAACCACACCAACCATGCCGGTACCGGCGATCACCGTGCCGACGATGCTGGCGTTTATGCCGACAATCTGACTGAAATAGATGATCAGGAACGGCACAACCATGCCGCGCCCGGTCCAGAGAATCAGCACTGCTGCCGCCAACCACCAGACCGGACGTGGATACTCGTTGAGGCGGCCGGATATCCGTTTGCGAGCTGGTTGTCTGGTTATCCCTGGGTTGACCGGGAGTTCCGGTGCTTCAACTGCGGACATGGGTGCCTTCTCGATTCAACGGAGCAATGGCCGGCAAACCGGAGCCACTTCTCGTACTCGGATCGTAGCTGCCGTATCATCCGTTGTTTTCGCGGAAACTGCCATGCGAAGGATGTCGCAGTTCGGAGACGATGTGCCGGTTTCGAAACAACGCATATCGGTGGCGGGATGCATGTAGGATTATGCTAATCGTTAGGGGTTCGCGAGTCGCTCCGGCATTGTGACCATCGTACTGGGAATGCATTGTTGAGAGCGTTACAGTAGAGGTACGCTGGTCCTCAGGAAGCTATCCGGCCAGGTACACAGGTGTAACGGACATGTTTGATCCCCGATGGAGTTGCAAATGGAATTCAACACCGTGACGTTCCAATCCGCCAACGGGACCCGTGTTTCTGGTGAAGTGCTGACCGTCCTTGAGGCTGCACGGCGTGCCGGGGTCACCCAGACTGCTATCGTGCGCTGGATTCGGAATGGTTATCTTTCAGCAACGCCAAGCGCCAACGGCTGGCAGATTCCGGCAGATCAACTTGCCCAGGCACAAGCTGCTGCCAATGAGGCTCGCGGAACCGGCCCGGTTCCACGACGCACCTCTCCTTCTCTGGTGCCGGCACCGACACCGATCCGGCGCTCGATTGAGCAGCGTGCCTCTGCTCCGCCGGCCGAAGAGATCGGCGAACAGATCGTTGCACCGCTAACAGAATTGATCCGGGACCAGATAGAAGTTGTCCACGACCAGGCCGAAGTCATTGGCTGGTTGCAGGCCGAGCGGGAACGATTGACCGCCGAGCTTGACTATCTGCAGCGGTCGCGTGCGACTGGGCAGCCATTGAGCACGTCCTTTATCAGCAAGCGCACCGAGGCTCATCACCTGTATGACGAGGTGCTTAGCTTGCTTTGGAAAGAGGACGACCAGCTTTCCGGCGAGGATACGCTGGAACTGGAAGAACCTGCCTCACGGGTTACTCCCGATCGGGATGACTGGCTGGCGGCTGAATTGTTCTCAGCGCCGGAGGCGATTGAAGAGCCTCAACCAGAGATTGAGGTCATGGGACCTCATATCGAAGAGATTCCGGAGGTTGCCGAAGAACTACCAGTCCTGCAACTGGAGGACTATGCCGATCCTTCCTGGTTCTTCGGGATTCCGAATGACCGGTTTGGACAGGATGAAGCTGACCGGCCACGACCGAGTCTCCAGCCGATCACGCAGCGCACCGGCCAGATGCTCGGTTCAACCTCGGGCAACGAAGATGACATGGTGCTGCACCAGATGATCGACGAAACCGAGCGCAAGATCGCTGACCTCTGGCGAGCACAGGAAGAGTTGCGGATTGCCTCTCCACGTGCGAATGAGACCTCGCTATCCGCCGCCCAGCGCTCCAACACCGGCTGGCGCCGTATCTGGCCATTGCGGCGGAGCTAGCAAGCTTCTCGTCAATTCTTCGGAACCAATGTCATTTCTAATGTGACCCACGGAGCTATTTGCATGGCTTCGTGCAGGTCTGCCTGGCTGGTGAAGGTGTCGGTAAACGCCTGGGCCGGGCAGATCAGGTGGACCTGACGTTCGGTGAATGGCCATGGATCAACCTGGATCTGGTCGACGTTTGCGGTATCTGGCGTGAAGTGGATGGAAATGGAGCCACCTTCCGCCGGCACATCCGGTGCGCTGAACGGTTTTCCGCTGCCACCACAGATGAACAGTGAGATGCGGTCCCAAACGGACACCAGCATGCTGTTACGTTCGACCGTTGCTGTATCTACGTACGGCGAATAGCGCGGAACAGTCGCCATTTGTGCGATCAGCTGCTGCTCAAAGGCCGGTCCTTCTTCGGCAAACTTGCGAGCTCGCGCCGCTTCC
>CAZRNC010000022.1:0-16187 GCA_964601285.1 uncultured Thermomicrobiales bacterium
GGCGTCGAGTAATCAAACCCCTCCGCCCGTAACGTGTTCCTCCGCCGGGGCGCGTCCTGGATCACCACACCAGCTCGCCATAGGGTTCCAGTTTCGAGCCCCAGTAGCGGCGGCCGTCGCCGATGTCGAGCCAGTCGCCGTCGGGGAGGGCGTTGATGATCGATGTGATGCCCGGACGGTTGGCCGGCTCGTCGGTGAACTGGTCGCCGAAGGCTTCCGGGATGATCTTTGCAAGCTCTTTGACCGTCCAGCGATGGTCGGAACGGAGTTGCTTGATGACCTTCGGTTGGGACATCAGCACCATGTTGTAGCCAAACGAACCGAAGATGTGGCCGGTGACCTCCTGGGAGTCGTCGCTGGCCAGGAAGGCTACCAGCGGGGCAACGTTGTCCGGGTCCTTCTCGGTGCCGATGGCAAGCTCACTCGGCAGCTTGCCGGTGTCCTTGACGGCCTCGACCGCTCGCGGGATCGAGTCGATCATGCGGGTCGATCCGCTCGGCAGAATCGCGTTGGCAGTAACACCGTAGCGAGCCAGCGAGTTGGCCAGCACCAGTGTCAGACCGGAGATGCCGGCCTTGGCGGCGGCGTAGTTCGGCTGACCCGGTGCACCAATGGCCGAGTTGGAGGACATGCTGATGATCCTGCCACCCTCGCGCCGTTCGCGGAAGTGGACCGCGGCCCACTTGCTCATGTTGAATGTGCCCTTGAGGTGGACGTTGATGACGGCGTCCCACTCCTCTTCGGACATGTTGAAAATCATCCGGTCGCGCAGAATGCCGGCAACGTTGACCAGAATGTCCAGCTTGCCGAAGTTGTCGACCGCCTGCTGGACCATCGCTTCGGCAGCTTCGTAATCAGTCACTGAATCGGTGTTGGCGACTGCCTTGCCGCCGGCTTCGGTGATCTCCTGGACGACTGTTGCCGCCGGTCCGGAGTCGACGCCTTCGCCATCGAGCGAAACACCAAGGTCGTTCACGACGACCGAAGCGCCCTGCGCCGACAGCAGATGGGCGATGCCCCGGCCGATGCCACGTCCGGCCCCGGTGACAATGGCGACTTTACCTTCGAGTAGTGTCATCTCTATCCCTGCCCTTCATCAACAGTATTGTCATCCTGAGCGGAGCGCCAGCGGAGTTGAAGGATCTCGAGCCCTGCCAACGTTCTCTGTGTCGAGATCCTTCGACTTCGCTCAGGATGACAGAACTACTTTTCTGATCCTGATTTCCAAATCGTCATCAACCCTATTGCGCCCGCTTCGCGCTGAAGTAGGTTTCGCGTTCCCATAGCTGGATGCCTTCTGCGACGTCTTTCCAGGTGGATTCGTCGTGCTGCATCAGCGCGGTGGCTCGCAGTGGGCGGTCGGAGCCTTCCACTTCCTGGGCGACCGGTTGGACGAGTCCCTGGCCCCAGGTGCCGGGGTAGAGCTCGAGCATCTCCTCGGCGGTCCAGCGGCGGTTGGCCTGGAGCACACCGGCAATTTCCCAACTGGAGTAGAGGGCGATGGTGTTGCCACGGACGCCGAAGAAGCGGCCATTGATCATGGCGGCGTCGTCAGTGGCCAGATAGGCGACCATCGGCGCGACGTTGGCCGGGTCGCCTTCGGTGCCGGTTGCCAGTTCGCTCGGTAGCTTGCCGGTCTCTTCCTGAATCTTCAGCGCCCTCGGGGTCGAGTCGATCATGCGGGTTGCGGCGTAGGGCAGGATGGCGTTCGACGTTACACCGTAGCGGTCGAGACTGTTGGCAAGGGTCGCAGTGAGCCCGAGGATGCCGTACTTGGCTGCACCATAGTTCGGCTGGCCGGGGCTGCCCCAGGCCGAGGAAGACGAGAAGTTGATGATCCTGCCGCTTTCGCGCCGGTCGCGGAAATGGACCGCTGCCCATTTGCAGGTGTTGAATGTGCCCTTGAGGTGGACATCAATGACGGCGTCCCACTCCTCTTCGGACATGTTGAAGATCATCCGGTCGCGGAGGATGCCGGCGACGTTAACGACGATATCGAGCTTGCCGTATTCGTCGACCGCACTTTGGACCATGCCTTCGACGGCCTGGTAATCGGTGATCGAGTCAGTGTTGGCAGTTGCTTCACCGCCGGCGGCTTTGATTTCGTTGACGACGGTCTGGGCGATGGCCTCATCGGGATCAGCACCGCCGATGTTGGTGCCCAGGTCGTTCACAATAACGGCTGCGCCTTCGGCAGCAATGAGCTGGGCGACAGCCTTGCCGATGCCACGTCCCGCGCCGGTTACCAGCGCGACTTTGCCTTCAAGCTTTCCCATGGGTGGCCTCCCTGTTTCTGTGCGAACGTCCTCTGGTTTGGTCCTCGTATCGTCAATTCGTCATCAACAATGTGGTTTTGTCATCCCGACGAAGGAGGGATCCGTTCCTTTTTCGACCATGAGAGTTACGGATCCCTCCTTCGTCGGGATGACAGATTAAATATCTATGGCCGGACAAAACCTCCCCGGATGTCTTCGATCTGGTGGAAGTCGATAATCTCGGTGGTCCGGTTCCAGATCGCAAATTGCCCGGCA
This sequence comes from uncultured Thermomicrobiales bacterium, assembly GCA_964601285.1. Taxonomy (GTDB): domain Bacteria; phylum Chloroflexota; class Chloroflexia; order Thermomicrobiales; family CFX8; genus CAYWXR01. Next base: position 2,532 of record CAZRNC010000022.1, read on the forward strand.
GCAAGCGCGCCGGGGTTAATCAGGTAGCGCCGTTGCGTCTCCAGCCGGAGCGATCCCCGGGCGATGTCCAGATGTCCACGCTCATTGCGGGCCGAGCGGAAATGGGTATGGCCGGCGAACGTAATCCTGGCAGCGGAGTTGTGTCCGTTGCTCTCCTGCCGCTGGAACATCCGGGCGATCGGGTCGATCTGTCCCCACTGGTCCGCTTCATGGACAAGGCAGACCTCGTCGATGATGATTTGCTCCTCCAGCCGGCTCAACATCCGGATGGTGTCGTCGCGCATCGGGATTTCGCCGGCGGCAGCGGCCAGGGCGATCTCCCGTTCGTGGTTGCCATAGACACCGGTGACGTGTCGTCCAGTCAGCACTTCGGCGCAGCGGTCGGCCTCTTCCGCCCGGTCGAACAGATCTCCCAGCAGGGCAACCGTCTCGACGCCGGCGATGTCGCACTGTTCCAGCGCACGTTCCAGGGTTCGGGTTTCTGCATGCACGTCGGCAAACAGCGCGACGATGGTTCCCAATTTGGTCAAGGTGTTTCCAAACGACTACTTGTCTTCGTACGGGCGCCATTCATTGCTCCCGTACGAATGATTCTACGTTGCCGCTGGCACAATCAGGCAGTCGACGACGCGGGCGCCCTGGCCCTCATCAAACACCAGCAGCGGGTTGATGTCGATCTCGGCGACGTCGTCCCGCAGGTCGATGCAGAGCTGTGAGAACCCGCCCAGCAGTCCAAGCAGCGCGTCGACATCAGCCGGCGCGGAGCCACGGACGCCGTCGAGGATTGCCCGGCCACGCAACCGGTCGAGCATGTCGCGTCCTGCTGTCTCGCTGATTGGCGGCACCCCGAGTGCGACATCCTTCAATACTTCGACAAAGATGCCGCCCAGACCGACGGCGACTGCTGGACCGAAGGTTGAATCCTGGGTCATGCCGAGAATCATCTCACGTCCGCCGGAGACCATCTCCTGCACCAGCACACCGCTGATCGTTGCATCCGGATCGTATGCCTTTGCGCTGGCCACAATCTGGTCGAACCCGTCGCGGACGGCCTGGTCGCTGCTGATGTTCAGCAGCACACCGCCGGCTTCGGTCTTGTGGGCAATGTCCGGAGACTCGATTTTGAGCACGACCGGATAGCCGATCTCGCCGGCTGCCGCGACTGCTACATCTGCGTTCGTTGCCAGCGTTTCACGGGTGACCGGAATGTCATAGAGCGCCAGCAGTTCCTTGGCGGCGCGCTCGACCAGCGGCTTGCCGTTGCTGGCTCGGACAAGCGCCCGTGCCTGCTCGGCGATGCTGCTGGCTTCGGCGGTCGTGCCAATCAGGCCGGCCTTTCGGTTGCGCTGGAATTCGGAGTAGCGGATGAGCGCCCGAACCGCCTTGAGGCTGTTCTCGGCGCCTTGCAGGAAAGGAACGCCGCCCCAGTCTGTTGTCGGCTCGACCGGTTCCATGTCGTTGCGGATGCCGGACTGGACGACGCCGGTGACCAGCGACATGATGAAGAACGTCTTGTCCGGATAGCGCTCTGGCATCGACTTCAGCACCTTGCCGACCGGGGTATCGAGATCGATTCGCGACGGGAACGCCTGGCCGTAGATGACAGTGTGGATGTTCGGGTCTTCGGCCATACTGACCAGCGAGCCTTCAGTGATCTCTGGCTGGGTCGCGGCCTGGCCGGTAGTATCCAGCGGGTTGCCAACGGTTCCGTATTCCGGGATGACGTTGTTGAGTTTCTCGACCGTTTCCGGTGCCAGCGCCGGCAAGCTGATGCCAAGGTCCTGCGACAGGTCGGAAACCAGACCGCCGGCACCACCGGAGACGAAGATCGTCCCGAGTCCCGGCCCCTTTGGCAGACGGGAATGAAAGGCAGCCAGCGTCTCGGTCATCTCGTCGAGGTTGTAGACGCGGGTGATGCCATATTGCCGCATGACGGCATCGGCGATCTCGTCGGAGCCAACCATCGAGCCAGTGTGGGCCATCGCTGCCTTGCGGCCACCTTCGGAGCGGCCGATCTTCAGGACGACCAGTGGCTTCTCGCGTTCTGCTGCCAGCTGGGCGACTTCGATCAGTTTGTTGGCGTCGCGGAATTGCTCAATGAACGCGCCGATGACTTTCGTCCGGTCGCTCTCAATGTAGTAGCGCATGAAATCGGTCGAATCGAGGTCAGCCTCGTTGCCGGTGGTGACAATATAGGTGAATCCGATGCCACGGTCCTGTGGCGGGATGACGGCGGAGTAAGCCAGCAGGCCGCTCTGGAAGACGATTGAGATCGGGCCCTCGTGGACCTTGGTGTAGGGACCGGATTTTGCGATCAGACTGGCCGGGGTGCTGATGAGTCCGAGACAGTTTGGCCCGACCACGCGGATGCCGGTCCTCTGTGTGAATTCGCGGATCTGATTTTGCCGGTCGTGGGCTGCATCGTCGGCCTGTTCGCCGAAACCGCTGGTGATGATGTTTGCTGCCTTGACGCCGGCAGCCTCGCACTGTTCAAGCACGTTGAGCACGAGATGGCTGGGGACGACGACGATGGCCTTGTCGACACCACCGGGAATGGCATCAACCGTTGGGTAGGTTGGGCTGCCAAGAACCTCGTCGTAGCGTGGATTGACGCCGAATACTTCGCCCTGGTAGCCGGCTCGCAGGATGGAACGGTGGATGTTGTGGGCGAACCCAAGCCTTGGTGTAGCGCCGACAACGGCCAGACGTTTCGGGTGAAACAGCGCATCCATTGCCTCGGTAAACGGCAGCGGTTTGCTGTCCGTATTGCTTCCGGAAGCAGTGGTCTGGGTAGTCTCCATCAATCCATCCTCCATCACACACCGATCACGTTCCCCTGGTGGCGAATCTAGAAATACACCCGGCCAAGCGACTCGGCGACGCAGCCCGGTCGTTCCTGGCCTTCTACCTCGATGGTCTGCTGATACTTGGTCTGAACGGCGTTGTCGCCGATCTCCTGCACTTCCAGCAGTTTTGAACGCACCCGGATCCGGCTGCCAACCGGTACCGGGGCCGGGAAGCGCACCCGGTCCAGACCGTAGTTGACGGCCATCTTGCCGCCGAGGTCGACTTTGATGCCGTCTTTGTCCTTGTTGAGGATCGGTAGCAGCGACAGGGTGAGGTAGCCGTGGGCGATGGTGCCGCCGAAGAAGGTCGTCTTGGCGCGTTCCGGGTCGACGTGGATGTACTGGTGGTCGCCGGTGACGTCGGCAAACTGGTTCACCCGTTCCTGGGTGACCTCGAACCACTGACCGACGCTGATCTCCTGACCGACTAGTTCCTTCAGCTCGTCAACGGTGGTGACAACTCTGTCTGATGTTGCTTCGCTCATGCGTGTTCTCCCTCCCTGGTTTGTATGGGTTGGAGACGACCCGGCGGGTCGTCTCTACCGGTCTCGCTTATACCGCGGCGGTTTGTGTCGAACCGCCGGTGCGGCCGGCGAGGACTTCCTGGAGGACCTTCTCCCGGTGGTAATCGGTGTCCCCGTAGAAGACTTCGAGATGCTTCGCTCGCTTGAAGAACAGATGCAGATCGTATTCCCAGGTGAAGCCGATACCGCCGTGGACCTGGATCGCATCGCCACAGACTTTGCGGGCGGCGGTGTTGGTCTTGGCCTTGGCGACCGATGCGGCCATGGTTGCATCCGGTGCGCCGGCGTCAATGGCCCAGGCAGCGTAATAGACGGCGGCGTGGGCGTTTTCGGTCTGCTCCAGCATCTCGGCCAGCTTGTGCTTGACTGCCTGGAATTGACCAATGAACTGACCGAACTGCTTGCGAACCTTGGCGTAGTCGACCGAGAACTCGAGCGACCGCCGGGCGGCACCAAGCATTTCGGCGCTTGAGCAGACGGCTGCATCACGCAGGGTCGCTTCCAGTGCCGGCCATGCGCCACCCTCTTCGCCGATCAGGTTTTCAGCGGGTATCTGTACATTGTCGAAGGTCAGGGTGGACACTTTTGAATTCAGGTCGAGCATGACGTTTTGCTCGGCGCTGAGTCCGGCGGCGTCACGCGGCACTGCCACCAGCGAGATGCCGTTGCCGGAGCGGGCCGCAACCAGAATAACGTTCGCCGAATGGCCCCAGGGCACGAAACGCTTGGTGCCGTTGAGCGTGTAGCCGTCGCCGCTCTTCTCAAGCGCCATGTTGATGGCGCTGTCGGTCCAGCCGATGGATTCCTCAAGGAAGGCGAGGGTCATCGTCTGGTCGCCATTGGCAAGGTCGGGCAGGTAGCGGGCCATGGCGTTCTCGTCGCCAGCGTGGGTGATCGCCCCGCCGGCCAGGATGAAGCTGGCGAAATAGGGTCCGGGATAGGCAACGCGGCCCATCTCCTCGAAGATGATTGCCTGGTCGACGATGCCCAACCCGGCGCCGCCATAGGCTTCCGGCGTTGAGAGCATGCCCAGTTCGACGAACGCCCGGTAGATGTTGGGGTCGTAGCCGAGCTCGTCTTCCATCATCTCGCGGACGTGGGCGACAGTTGATTGTTCGGAAAGGAACTCGCGCGCGAGGTTGCGCAGCATTACCTGGTCTTCGCTGAAATCAAAATCCATCGTGTATCAGCCTTTCACAACGGAAAACCGTCGGACATCAGATTCCGGAGCCGCGTCTAGTCGCTGGCGGCAGACTGTTCCTGGGCGAGAATGCGGTCGGCGCGGACCTCCTTGGGAAGCCCAAGTACGCGCTCGCCGAGAATGTTTTTCTGGATTTCCGAGGAACCGGCGTAGATCGTGCCGGCACGTGACCAGACATAACTGTATGCCCAGGTTCCGGCCTCGCCGTAGCCCTGGTCGTCGGAGAACATGTAGTCCGCCGGTGCACCGTCGACCTGCTGGCCATAGGGCCCGAGGATATCCAGGAACATCTCCTGAATCATCTTGTCCAGCTCAGAGTAGTGCAGCTTGGAGATCGAAGACTCTGGTCCGGGGCGCAGACCTTTTTCAAGCCGGCTGAGGATGCGCAGCGATGAATAGCGCAGCACTTCCACCTCGGCGTAGATCTCGCCAAGCTTCTGCCGGCTGATCGGGTCGTCGATTGCACAGGTTCCGTCACGTTTCAGGGTGTTGCAGACCTCAACCAGCCGGTTGAATCCCTCTGTCATTCGCGTGACACGGCTCAGAGTGTTGCCGCCGCGCTCGTAGGAGAGCGTCGTCTGGGCAATGCGCCAACCGGTGTTCAGTTCGCCAACCAGGTTATCGGCCGGCACTACGACGTTGGTGAAGAAGACCTCGCTAAACTCCTGGCTGCCGCTGATCTGCTTCAGGGGGCGGACTTCCACGCCGACCTGGCGCATATCCACCAGGATGCAGGAGATGCCGGCGTGCTTCTGGGCGCTACGGTCGGTGCGAGCCAGCAGCAGACCCCAGTCGGAATTGTGTGCGCCCGAGGTCCAGATCTTCTGGCCATTAAGAACGAAGGTGTCGCCGTCGATATCGGCCCGGAACTGGAGACTGGCCAGGTCGGAGCCGGAGTTTGGCTCGGAGTAGAGCTGGCACCAGATCTCTTCGCCGGTCAGGATCTTCTTGACGTGGTCCTTCTTCTGTTGTTCGGTGCCATGGTGGATCAGGGTCGGACCGACGATGCTGATGCCGAGTCCACCGACGCCCTGCGGTGCGTTGACCCGCGCCATCTCCTCGCCGACGATCGCCTGCTCCATCGGCCGGGCTTCCTGCCCGCCAAACTCCTTGGGCCAACCCATACCAATGAAGCCGGCCTCATAGAGCTTGGTGTGCCAGGCTCGCTTATCCGCCAGCGTCACCAGCTTCTCCGTGGGCAGGTTCTCCTCCAGCCAGGTGCGTACCTGTTTCCTGAAGGCAATGTCTTCCGGCGTATAGTTGAGATCCACTGGTCCCTCCCTACCTCGTCGACTGACTCTTGACTGTTGCGTTGCTTCGCGAACGGTTTCATACATTGTGCACCGTGCACGCTAGACGTTCCACAGCATGCTGTCAACCGGCGCAGCGTCTGCGTGCACGGCTGCCCTCTCGGTATACAATGCGGGACAGGTTTGTGAGTGATGGCCCGAAGAGGGCTTCTATATAAAGTAACCGGGAAGGAAACCAGAAGCTGATGAAGATCTGTGTCTGCGTGAAGCATGTGCCGGATCCCAATTTCCCGATGGTGGTGGATCCGGGTAGCAAACGGTTGCAGCGGGACCCTGGCCAGTCGATCCTTGATCCGGCCGACGAGTTCGGTGTTGAGACCGCGCTGAAGCTGGTTGAAGAGCATGGCGGCGAGGTGGTTGCCATCACGATGGGGCCGGCTGCTGCCGATGATGCGCTGCGCCGGGCGATGGCGATGGGCGTCGAGCGGGTTATCCAGGTGACGGATGATGCGCTGGCCGGCTCGGATGCCTTGAGCACGGCACGGGTGCTGGCCGAGGTGATCCGCGCTGAAAGCCCGGACCTGGTGATTACGGCGATTGAAAGTACAGACTCCTACAGCGGCATGGTTCCTGGTGCGCTGGCCGAACTGCTGGACCTGCCACAGGTGACGTTTGCCCGCTCGGCTGAGGTCAGTGGCAATACGCTGCGGGTGACCCGGGATATCGAGACCGGCCGGCAGACGCTCGAGGCAACACTGCCGGTGCTGTTGTCGGTGACGGCCAGTATTGCCGAACCACGCTATCCGTCGTTCCGCGGCCTGATGCAGGCCAAGCGCAAGCCGGTCGATCTGAAAGACCTGGCAGCGTTGGGCATCGACCCCTCGACCGTCGGCGAAGCCGGTGCAAAGGAACGGGTCCTTTCCATTGAGAAGGATGTCCAGGAAAAGCAGGGCCGCAAGATCGAGGACGACGGCAGCGGAGACAGCGTCGACCAGATCATTGCCTACCTGAAGGAGATCCAGGTCGTTTAGGCCCGATTGTCATTCTTCCTTCGTCGGAATGACAAATCAACAGGTTCACTTCGATTCGATACCGGGCTGGTAACGCCCGAATGCACAGGAGCGATAGATGACACGCAGAATCTGGGTCTGGACAGAGATCGCGGAAGACGTTCCCAACAGACTCTCGCTTGAACTGCTGACCCCGGCGCGGGCGCTCGGCTCGGCCGAAGCGGTGGTATTGCATCCCGCCGGCGATGGCGCGATTGCCGAGCTTGGCGATCATGGCGCAGCCGTGGTCCATCATGGTGTAAGTCAGGAATATGCCGAGTACATCGTTGAGCCGCAGGTTGCCACCCTGGCCGCGATGATCCAGGCCGAACAGCCGGATCTCATCCTCTTCCCGAGCACCTTCACTGCCCGCGACATTCAGGCGCGGCTGGTTGGCAAGCTTGGCGTCGGTGCGATCACCAACGCTGTGGCCGTGACCTATGATGATGATGGTGGACTGGTTGCGACCGTGCCATATGGTGGTGAGACGACCGGCAAGGTGACGCTTGAAGGTTCTGGCCCGCATCTGGTCCAGATCCGGCCAAAGTCCTACGTCGCCGAGCAGGTTGGCGGAACAGCCGAGGTCCGCACGGTCAGTGTTTCGGTCGATCCTGCGACCCTGCGGGTGAAGATTGCTGAATCCGAAGTGCTGACAGCCGACGGTCCGAATCTGGAAGACGCGACAATCATCGTCTCCGGTGGCCGTGGGCTGGGCCAGCCGGACAACTATGTGCTGGTCGAAGAGCTGGCCAAAGAGCTTGGCGGCGCACCGGGCGCAACCCGTGCGATCGTCGATGCCGGCTGGGTTCCCTACAGCTATCAGGTCGGCCAGACCGGCAAGACGGTGAAGCCGAACCTCTATGTCGCCTGTGGCATCTCCGGCGCCATTCAGCACGTTGCCGGCATGAAGGGCAGCCGCCACCTGATCGCGATCAACCGTGATCCGGATGCTGCCATTTTCGATATTGCCGACCTCGGCATCGTCGGCGATGTCCTGACGATTGTGCCGAAGCTGACCGAGAAATTGCGAGGGTAGCCAGCGTTTCGTAGGGGCGCAATTCATTGCGCTCCTACGAAATCGATGGTGGTGGGACGCCCTTGACAACCAGGACGGAAGGCACCGACCATAGGCGTTGAGGAGGGGCAATGTCGAACGTCGTGAAGACCATCAGCGAGAGGTTGTTGCCGCTGGCGGCCGGATTGGCCGGCGCCGGCATTGTGCTGATCATCCTGGCAGAGACGCTGCACTGGCAGTGGGCCAAGGTGTTTGCTGCCGGGCTGATCTCGATTGGTGGCATCGGACTTGGCATCGAGGCTGCCCGCTCCGCTCCACGATTCGCGGACATCACCGCCAAACTCAAGTCGTGGCAGGCACCGATTTCCTATTACATGATCGCGTTCACTTCAATTCCGGTAATTGCCGTGCTACTGGTGGCGGTTGTCGGGCTGTTCGGCGACAAGGGCGGTGCCAGCACTGGCAGTATCGTTGCCGGGGTATTGATGACGCTCTTCATGACCGCGGCGATGCTGCTCACGGTTGGCCTGACGATCAAGGCCGTCGGAAGGGCATTCAAACCTGCGCCGGCAGACGAATCGGCTGAGCAAACCGGGGAGGCGGAAGCGTGATAGCAACCCGCGAGATTCTCTGGAACGTTGACACGCTGGGCCGGATTGCAATCTACGCCTTCATGGTTATCCCGTTCACCTACCTGGCCTTTGGTCTGGCCAAACGCTGGCTGCTCTGGCAGCGTGGACAGCCGGAAAACCGCTTCGACCAGTGGGGCAGACGGCTGAAGGGCGCACTCGCCAAGAGCGTCTTCCATGGCCGGATTGTCCGCAAGAACAAGCTCTATGCCGGCTTCATGCACGCCTTCATCTTTGTCGGCTTCATCGTGCTGTTTATCGGCACGATCATCGTGGCAACCGAGGAGGATGTCACCGTCGCCCTGTTCGGGTTCAGCTTCTTCCAGGGTAATTTCTATCTTGGCTTCAAGGCGGCGATGAACATTGCAGGCACCATGCTGATCGTCGGTGTGCTGATGGCCTACTTCCGGCGCTATGTTTTCCGCGAGCGGATTCAGGAAAGCGCACCGGACGACATCATCATTCTCGGCTTCCTGCTTGTGCTGTCGGTGCAGGGCTTCGTCGTTCAGGCGTTGCGGCTGGCGGTCGTTCAGGATCCCTGGGAGCGCTGGTCGTTTATCTCCTATCCAATGTCGGTCCTGCTGCGCGGCGCACCGGAAGGTTGGCTGACGTCGCTGCACATCGGCAACTGGTGGGTCCACTATCTGACGACCTTCGTGTTCCTCAGCTACTTTGCCTACAGCAAGATGATCCATCCCTTCACCAGCCTGGCGAACGTCTATTTCCGCCGGCTCAAGCCGATCGGTGAACTCGATCGGGTCCAGAACATCGAGGAAGCGGACGTCCTTGGTATCGGCAAGCTGGAGGATTTCTCCTGGGCGCAGTTGATGAACGTCGACGCCTGTATGCACTGTGGGCGTTGCCTCGAATACTGCCCGACCTTTAACACCGACAAGCCGCTTCGGCCGCGCGATCTGGTGTTGGAGATTGCTGGCTATGGTGCAGACGAGGGCGGACTCTTCTCGGGCGAATTTGGCAGTCAATGGACCAATGCCCGTTCCCGGAACGGTTCCGGCCCCGGCCGCTCGCTGATCCCGGATGTTGTCACTCCGGCCGAGCTTTGGGACTGCACGACCTGTGGCGCTTGCATGGAGCACTGCCCGGTGTACATCGAGCATGTGCCGCTGATCGTTGGCATGCGGCAACACATGGTGCTGGAGATGAACGAGTTTCCCGAGGAGCTTGAGCTGGTATTCAACAACCTCGAACGGCTCTCGAATCCGTACTCCTATCCGCCGAACCAGCGGGACGACTGGACTCGCAAGCTGGACAAACCAGTGCCGATCATGGCCGAGAAGGCTGCCGCCGGCGAAGAGGTCGAGGTGCTCTTCTTTGTCGGTTGTCTTGGGTCGTTCGACCCACGCAACCAGCAGACGACGCTGGCGCTCGCCCGGATTCTCCAGGAGGCGAATATCAACTTCGCCATCCTTGGCAAGGAAGAGACCTGCACCGGCGATCCGGCAAAGCGCGTAGGCAACGAGTATCTGGCCCAGATGATGGCCGAGCAGACGATCGAGACGCTGAATCAGTACAGTTTCAAGAAGATCGTCACAGCCTGTCCGCACTGCTTCAACAGCCTGGCCAACGAATATCCGCAGATCGGTGGCAACTGGCAGGTGGTCCACCACAGCCAGCTAATCAACCAACTCATCGACGAGGGACAGATCGAAATTGATCCGGAATCCTCGATGGCGCGCGGCAAGGTGACCTATCACGATCCCTGTTATATCGGCCGTTACAACGACATCTACGACGAACCGCGCGACGTCATCTCGGCGCTGCCGGGCGTCGAGCTTGAGGAGATGGGACGCAACCGCAACAAGTCGTTCTGCTGCGGTGGTGGCGGTGGTCGGATGTTCATGGAGGAAACCCGTGGCAGCCGGATCAACCAGGCCCGTGTCAACGAGGCGCTCGATACCGGAGCCGAAGTCCTCTGCGCCGCCTGTCCGTTCTGTATGACGATGTTCGAGGATGGTGTGCGTGGCGTCGGCAAGGAAGAGGAGTTCAAGGTCCTCGACCTGGCCGAGATCGTCGCCGGCTCGATGCTGACCAAGACGAAGGAACCGGTGCCGGGCGACGATTAGAGCACTTGTTCCGAGTGTGCAGGAACCTCGAACGTATGCAACGAAGAACAGTACTTGCATTGTCATCCTGAGCGAAGTCGAAGGATCTCGAGCCACGAATCGTTCGAGTTGAAGGCAAGTTTCATGGTCCGAGATCCTTCGACAAGCTCAGGATGACAAGTTGAACAGGGCTGGGCCTCCCAGAGATGAGCGTGATGCGAAACGCCGGCAGCCGTCTGATTGCCGGCATCCGAACCAGTCCAGTGGATGCCGCGTGTCTGGCACTGCTGCTGCTGGCGATACTCGTCTACATCGTCGCCTACTCCTCGAAATCGATCTATCACTATCGCATCGGCGTCACCCTGTTTGATCTGGCGGTCTTCGACCAGTCGTTCTGGAATGCCACGCAAGGGACGCTGTTCTATACCAGTCTTGAAGGTGGCATCAGTCACTTTGGCCGGCATTTCTCGCCGATCTTCTTCCTGCTGTTGCCGTTCTATGCGCTGAGGCTGGCTGCGATCCCGCTCTATCTGATTGCCCGCAAGCGGTTGGGTCATGCAGTTCCGGCGCTGGTGGTCGGACTGGTCTACCTGGCCTCACCGGTGGTGCATGACATCAACATCGTCAACGAGTTCCACGAGGTCGCATTTGCGATCCCGTTGCTCTTTCTGGCGTTCCTCGCGTTGGAGACAGCGCGCTGGAAGCTCTACTGGGTAGCTGTTGTCGGGGCGTTGATGGTGAAGGAAGATGTCGCGCTGGTCGTGGCGGCGCTGGGTCTCTATGTTGCGTTCGCTGCCGGTCATCGCCGGCAGGGGCTGGCAACGTTCCTGGCGGCAACGGTCTGGTTCATTGTCGTGGTCGAATTCGTGATGCCGGCGCTGCGAGGATCGCTGGGGTCGGTGCCGTTCATTGGCTACGAGTATCTCGGCGACGGAATATTCGGCATCGCCTGGGGAGTCCTGACCCGGCCGGGCGAGCTGTTGGAGGTGATGACCGCCGCGCCGAAGCGGGAGTTCCTGAAGTGGCTGTTCCTGCCGGTTGGATTCCTGGCGCTGCTCGCTCCAAGGGTGCTCTTTATCGCCCTGCCGGGACTCTTCCTGATTCTGGCGTCGACCAACCCCTCGACCTACGCAATCTTCGAGCGCTACGTCGCGCCGGCGCTGCCGTTCATCTTTATTGCGGCGGTGTTTGGCATCGAGCGGTTGGCCGGCTGGGGGGAGCGGTTGATCCGGCGTGCCGGTGATTTCATGCCTCGTGGATGGTTGCAGCATGGCTGTCTTGTGCTGGCAGTCGTGCCACTCCTCGCCGGTACGTTCTACAGCCAGCAGCAGCTTGGCAAGCATCCGGATAACCTGTTTGCTCGTGGCGAGCCAAGTCCGCATGCGGCACTTGCCATGAATCTGGCCGGCGGGATCCCATCCGGCGCATCGGTCGTGATCGAGGATCACCGTCTGCTGGATCGCGCCTCGCAACGCCGGGATCTGTTCTATCTGTCAGCCCGTTCGCCGTTTGCTGACTACGTGCTGATCGATCACCGGGTCGCGCCGATTACCCACATCCCGGAGGAGGATCGGTCGGCGTTCACCGAGTCCATCATCCGTTCCGGGGAGTATCAGCCCCTGATCTGTCAGGATGGCATCGCCTTGTATGGACAGAACGACCGGCGTGTTCAAACGGATGTCCCGTCGTATGACTGGGAGCATGCGCTGCAGGCTGAATTCGATGGCCGGCTCGCGTTGCACGGCTACGATCTTCACCTACCGCCGGTTGAGCAGGCGTGGGATCCGGTGCGCCTGACGCTCTACTGGGAAAAACTGGATGATATGCCGAATCTTGATTGGCAGATTATCGTCCAGTTTCGTGATGAGAGCGGGGATGTCCTGCTCGAACACCGCGAGCATTTCAGCCAAAGCTGCGCCACGTCAGATTGGCCGTCCGGCTTGACGCTGACGAGTTGGCATCAGATTCCGCTGACCGGTGAAACCCTTGGTGCTCTCGTAACACTCGAGATCCTCGTGGCCGATCAACTGGGAACTGTCATCGGCACCCCGGCGCAGATCGCACCCTGACGGTCGGGTTTTGCCCTTGCGCACCGGGCAAATACCGGCAATACTGATTTGCGTACGTACGCCTCTCGCCTGTGACAAATGGGAACAAATGTTCTATACTTTGTGCAGCATCCGGGGTAGTGGCTGAACGAAGGAAGAGACAGGCGATGACAACCGTAGTCGCACGAGTTGAAGAAAAACTGAACGCCGTCCGCTCGTCCGGCAAGCGGCCGCTGCGGATCGAACTCGGCCAGGAAGAGTATCGTGAGCTTCAGGAAGAGCTAAGTCCGATCCCCGGTGTAGCAGTGCCGGTGCTCCTTGGTGTACGCGTTTCCCCGGTCAAATCCTCCCGGCGAATCGCCGTCATCGCCGGCGACCCACCGGTTACCACCGTCCGGACGAAGCGGGTCTCGACGCCGGCGGCGTAGCTTCACTATTCAAGCCTTGTGCCCGAACCGGTCAATGTCAGGACCAATGCATCTTTGCATTGGGCCGTTGATGGTGTTTGAGTTGGCGTCACTATGGTTAACAAGGCAATACGGTGGATCGCTAGAAGACGGAATGGAATCATTGGTGTCGTTGCTGTTGGCACGGCGGCAGCGTCCAGTTTTGTTACTCCGTTTATGAGCGTTCGAAACGATGAAATCCTGATTATCGCAACTGGTGTGATCCTGGGATTGCTGGTTCAGCATTGGCTGGTGGCAGGGTGCGCTTTTGTGGCGTATGTTAGCGGATTCTATCTGAGCATTGTCGTCTTTGCGCCTCGCTGGCTTGCAGCCGTGGTGGTGAATGAACCTGGCTCGCTGATCTGGATAACACTGGCAATAGGGATGTTTATTGTTAGTCTCCGCCTGGTGTTGGTCGTTTTCATTGCACTCCTGGTGATGTCTCTCAAGATGACAGGGTTGGCGGGCTACCGAAAGCTTCGCGAGCGAACGCAGGCGTAGTGAAACGACAACCGTAGGTCGACCCCTACTCCGCCGACAGCTTCAAAACTGTGTTGCCGAGGACGTTGATTCCGGCGACGCAGT